>JBKHIN010000140.1:0-7263 GCA_046538635.1 Alphaproteobacteria bacterium | reverse complement strand
GGTGCAGACCACGCGCACGCGCATCAGGGGCGTGGCCATAACGGGCCCCGTACAGATCGTCTTCGTGGACACGCCGGGCATTTTCGCGCCCCGCCGCCGGCTGGACCGCGCGATGGTGGCGGCCGCCTGGGAGGGCGCGGCGGAGGCCGACGCCATCGTCGTGGTCGTGGATGCGCCGCGCTTGGCCGCGAAGGACGGCGGCGGCAAGTCGGGCGAGGATACGAAGCGCATCATCGAGGGTTTGAGGGAAGCGAACCTCAAGGCCATCCTGGTGCTGAACAAGATTGATGCCATGAAGCGCGAGGATCTTCTCGCCCTCACCGAGCGGCTGTTCGATCCGGCGGTCTTCACCGACAACTTCATGATTTCCGCCGAACAGGGCGACGGCGTGGAGGATCTGCTCAACCACCTCGCCGCGCGCATGCCCGAAGGGCCCTGGCTCTACCCCGAGGATCAGGCGGCCGACATCACCGAACGCCTGCTTGCCGCCGAGGTGACGCGCGAAAAGCTTTTCCTGCGCCTGCACCAGGAATTGCCCTACGCCTCCACCGTGGAGACGGAAAGCTGGCAGGAACGCAAGGACGGCAGCATACGGATCGAACAGCTCATTTTCGTGGAGCGCGACAGCCAGAAGGCCATTGTGCTGGGCAAGGGCGGGCGCACCATCCGCGAGATCGGCGAGGCCGCGCGCAAGGACATGGGCCAGATGTTCGGGCGGAAGGTGCATCTCTTTCTCCATGTAAAGGTGCGCGAGAAATGGGGCGACGACCCGGCGCGCTATCGCGGCATGGGCCTTGAGTTTCCGAAGGGATAGTCACAGTTTCAGGTCATGGAATGGACCGACGAGGCAATTGTTCTGGGTGCGAAACGGCATGGCGATTCCCATGCCGTGCTCTCCGTGCTCAGCCGCGAGCATGGCCGCCATCTGGGGCTGGTGCGCGGCACGCGGCGTCTGGCGGGCGCGCTCCAGCCGGGCAACGGGGTGCGCGTCACCTGGCGCGGGCGGCTGTCTGACCATCTGGGCACCTATACGGTGGAACCGGCGGGCGACCGGGCCGGCGCGGCGATGGAAAACGCGCTGACGCTGGCGGCACTCTCTTCCGCCTGCGCCGTGGCCTCCGGCGCGCTGCCGGAGCGCGAGGCCCATACGCCTGTCTATGAGAGTTTCCGTATACTGCTGGATGCGCTGGGCGACAGCACGGTCTGGCCTGCACTATATGTCCGCTGGGAAGTGGGGCTGTTGCAGGACCTCGGCTTCGGTCTCGATCTTTCGAAATGTACCGTAACCGGACAGCTTGACGATCTGGCCTATGTCTCGCCGCGCACGGGCCGGGCGGTGAGCGCCGAAGCCGCGGCGGACTGGAAGGACCGCCTGTTCCCGCTGCCCGCCTTCCTGCTGGGCCGCCAGGCGGGCGAGGTGACGCACCGGGACGTGCTCGCGGGCCTGAACATGAGCGGCTGGTTTCTGGAGCAGCGCATCTTTGCCCCGGGCAACAAACCGCTGCCCCCGGCGCGCGTAAGGCTGGCGGAGATGTTGGGGGCGAAAGGGGCGTGAAAACACCTTAAGGCAAATAGTTTGGAGAGCTTCGTGTTCTTTGTGTCCTTGGTGGTGAACCACGAAGAACACAAAGGGCACAAAGAGGTGTACGAAGAATAAACCAAAAGCTCGGACTGAAAGCGTAATTCAAGGTGCTCTATGCTCAAACTCCTCCTCACCGGCGCCAGCGGGCACATCGGGCGTACCTTCTTCGAGGCGTCCGCGGAGCGTTATGAATTCCGGCTGACCGACCGCCGGGCGCCGGAATATGACGTCCGCCCGCCGCACCGGTTTCAGGAGGCAGACCTTGCGGACCGGGACGCGGCGGCGGATCTCGTGCGCGGCATCGACACGGTCGTGCATCTGGCCGCCGATCCGCGCCCGGATGCGCCTTTCGACAGCCTGCTGCCCAACAATATTCTCGCCACCACCTGGCTCATGGAGGCGGCGGCGGACGCAGGCTGCCGGCGTTTCGTCTTCGCCTCCAGCGGGCAGACGATGGAGGGCTATCCGCTGGATCGTCAGTTCACGCCCCATACGCAAATCCGCCCCGGCAATCTCTACGGCGTCAGCAAGGCCTATGGCGAGGCGCTGTGCGGCTATTTCGCGGCGAGGCGCGGCCTTTCCACCGTCGCCGTGCGGATCGGGGCGTTTAAGGAGGCCGGCTCGGGCGGCATCAAGAATGCCCGCGACATGAGCATGTGGCTGAGCCCCCGCGATTGCGCGCACCTGCTGCAGCGCGCCGTGGAGGCGGAGGGGATTGACTATTTCATCGCCCACGGCGTTTCGGACAACCGCTTCAAGCGGTTGGATATTTCCGAAACCCGCCGTGTATTGGGCTATGATCCGCAGGACGACGCCTTCGCCGTGTTCGACGTGCCCATCGAACCGCTGTGACAGGAGGCTTCCGCTGGCGCCAGGATCGCCGGAAAAAACCAGGTTTCGTTCGGGTGGCAAGTTGCCGGTTCACACAAAGGCACGAAGAATGCACGAAGGGCACGAAGGGATTCCATAGGCGCTGCCGATCTTCTATCGGGAAACCTCTTTGTGCCCTTTGTGAATCCTCTGTGTCTTCGTGTGAACCGTGAAGGGCGCAATTGGAAGGACTCTGGCGCCAGGGCCGCCGAATCGACCACAATAAACAACTCAGGAGTTTTCACCGGAAACCGTCATGGCCGACACACTGGAAGACGACATCCGCCCGGCGCCGCTGGGCGAGGCGCTCAGCGAGCGCTACCTCGCCTATGCGCTGTCCACCATTACCCAGCGCGCGCTGCCGGACGTGCGCGACGGGCTGAAGCCCGTGCACCGGCGCATCCTCTACGCCATGCGCGACGCGGGCTACGGGCCGGACAAGCCGCCGCCCAAGTCCGCCCGCGTGGTGGGCGACGTGATGGGGCAATATCATCCGCACGGGGACCAGGCGATCTACGACACGCTGGTGCGCCTCGCCCAGCCCTTTGTCACCCGCTACCCGCTGATCTACGGACAGGGCAATTTCGGCAATGTGGACGGCGACGGCGCTGCGGCCATGCGCTACACGGAAAGCCGCCTGACCGAGGTGGCGCTGGCGCTGCTCGACGGCATTACGGAAGAAACGGTCGATTTCCGCGAAACCTATGACGGCAAGAAGTCCGAACCCGTCATATTGCCGGGCGCCTTCCCCAACCTGCTCGCCAACGGCACCACGGGCATCGCCGTGGGCATGGCGACCAGCATTCCGCCGCACAATGCGGGCGAAATCTGCGACGCGGCGCTGCATCTGGTCAAGCACCCCAACGCCACCATCGAAACGCTGATGAAACACGTCAAGGGGCCGGATTTCCCGACGGGCGGCATTGTGGTGGACGATCCCCGCACCGTCGCCGAGGCTTACGCCACGGGGCGGGGCGGCTTTCGCGTGCGGGCCGTGTGGGACACGGAGAACAAGAACCGCGGAACCTGGGTGATCGTGGTTACGGAAATTCCGTACCAGGTGCAAAAGTCCAAACTCATCGAGAAAATCGCCGAACTGATCCAGGCCCGCAAGCTGCCGCTGATCGCCAATGTCCGCGACGAGTCAGCGGAGGACATCCGTATCGTGCTGGAGCCCAAATCGCGCACCGTCGATCCGGTGCTGGCGATGGAACAGCTCTTCAAGCTGACGGATCTGGAAACCCGCGTGCCGCTGAACATGAACGTGCTCGACGGCGGGCGCGTGCCCCGTGTGATGAATTTGCGCGAGGTGCTGCGCGCCTTCCTCGATCACCGGCGCGAAGTCCTGATCCGGCGTTCCGAATACCGGCTGCGCAAGGCCAGGGACCGGCTGGAAATCCTCGATGGCCTGTTGAAGGCGTTTCTCAATCTGGACGAGGTGATCCGCATCATCCGCGAGGAGGACGATCCCAAGGCGGAAATGATGAAGGCCTTCAAGCTGACCGACGTGCAGGCCGAGGCGATCCTCAACACACGGCTGCGGTCTTTGCGCAAGCTCGAGGAAATGGAGATCAAGAAAGAGCACCGGGAGCTGAAAAAAACGGCGAAGGACCTGCGCGCGCTCCTGAAATCGGAAAAACTTCAGTGGCAGGAAATTTCCGCCGAACTCAAGGGCATCAAGGAGAAATTCGGCCAGAAGACGGCGCTGGGCAAACGCCGCACCCTGTTCGGCGACGCGCCGGATACGGAGGAGCTTGATCTCGACGCGCTGGTGGAGAAGGAGCCCATCACCGTCGTCTGTTCGGAAAAGGGCTGGATCCGCGCCCTCAAGGGTCATGCCGATCCGGGCATAGAGTTGAAGTTCAAGCAGGGCGACGGGCCGCGCTTCTTCATCCATGCCGAAACCACGGACAAGCTGCTGCTGTTCGGCACCGACGGCAAGTTCTACACCATCAATGCCGACAGGCTGCCGGGCGGGCGCGGGCACGGAGAGCCCGTGCGCCTGCTGATCGATCTCGGCCAGGACGAGGATATCGTCAATCTGTTCGTACACGACCCGGAGCGCAAGCTGCTGGTGGCGGCGACCTCGGGCCACGGCTTTGTCGTCAATGAATCGGAAGTCGTGGCCGCCAAGCGCTCCGGCAAGCAGGTCCTCAATCTCAAACCGGGCGCGGAGGCCTGCGTGTGCGTGCCCGCCCATGGCGACCGGGTGGCGGTGATCGGCGAAAACCGCAAGATGATCATCTTCCCGGCGGAGGAAGTGCCTGAAATGGCGCGCGGGCGCGGGGTATTGCTCCAGCGCTACCGGGGCGGCGTGCTTTCCGACGCGCAGGTGTTTCAGTGGGCGGAAGGTTTGCGCTGGCGCGACCCGTCGGGCCGCGAACGCGTGGTGCCCGCGAAGGAATTGCGCGACTGGATCGGCCACCGCGCCCAGGCCGGCCGTCTCCCTCCGCGCGGCTTTCCGAGGTCGAACAAGTTCGGGCTTTGACCTCCCCCTCGGGAGAGGTCGGCCCGGCGAAGCCGGACCGGGTGAGGGGTGCGCGCCGTCCGGTGCGCAAGAGACTCTCCCCTGCGCCCCGCTGCGGCGGCGGTGATTTCTCGTTTGGCCCCTCACCTTCCCACGCGGGTGCCGGCGCACCCGCGGGCCCCTTCCTCTCCCGGGGGAGAGGAGTGGGTGGGCGCGCGCTTGCGCATTCCGTCAAGCTGCACAAGGTCCCCGGGTTCCCGGCTTCGCGGCAATGCTGCTTCGCCGGGCCCCGGGGATGACAGGTCATTATTCCAGCAACACGCCCGGCAGCCAGGTGGCGATGGCGGGGATCAGTACGATCAGCGCCAGCACGATGATCTGCAGCAGGACGAAAGGCAGGGCGCCGCGATAGATGGCGCTCGTTTTCACGCTGTCGGGCGCCACGCCGCGCAGGTAGAACAGCGCGAAGCCGAAGGGCGGGGTGAGGAACGAGGTCTGCAGGTTCATGGCCATGAGCACGCCCAGCCACACCGGGTCCACGCCCAGCAGGAACAGGGCGGGCGCTACCAGCGGCACCACCACGAAGGTGATCTCGATAAAATCGAGGAAAAATCCGAGCACGAACATCACCGCCATCACGATGAACAGCGCGCCGTAGATATCGCCGGGCACACTGGTGAGAATGCCGGTCACCGTTTCGTCGCCGCCCAGCCCCCGGAAGGCGAGGCTGAACATCGTCGCCCCGATCAGGATGGTGAACACCATCGAGGTGATCTTGGCCGTGTCGCGCACCACTTCCCGCAGGACCCCGCCGGCGGCGGCGCGGCGCAGATTGACCGCCAGCCCCCAGAGCACGATCAGGCACAGCAGGGCGGCGGCGGCGATTGCGGCCCAATCCTCCGGCGAGATGTCGTTGCGCGCGACCCGCAAGTCCAGGGTATTGGTCAGCACCAGAACGGCCACCAGAGCCGCCGCGCTCGCCGCCACGGGCCATGCGCCGCGTGCTTCGGGTATCCAGCGCAGGGCCCAGGGCGCGCGCCCGCCTTCCGTGTCCAGCCTGAGCCCCGCCAGCAGGATCGCGCCCGCCGCGCCCACGGCCGCGCCCTCGGTGGCCGTGGCGAGGCCGGAGAAGATCGAGCCCAGCACGGCCACGATCAGAACCACGGGCGGAATCAGCACCCGGATCAGATGGCTCCACATATGGCCCGTGCTCTCGAATCGTTCCTCCCTGGGCACGGCCGGGGCGGAGCGCGGCTTCGCCCAGGCGGTGACCGCGATATAGGTGAGCATGACGGCCACCAGCACCAGCCCCGGAATCAGCGCTCCCGCGAACAGGTCGGCCACGGAGAAGGGCTGATCGGGCACGAAGTCGAACCGGCCTTCCGCGAAGGCCTGGTTTTGCAGGGTCTGCTGGGCTTCCTGATGCGCTGTCGAAAGCTGGTCGCCCAGAAGGATGAGCACGATGGAGGGCGGGATGATCTGGCCCAGCGTGCCCGATGCGCTGATCACACCCGTGGCCAGCGCCGGATCGTAACCGCGCTTGAGCATGGTGGGCAGCGAGAGCAGGCCCATCGTCACCACCGTCGCGCCCACGATGCCCGTCGAGGCGGCGAGTAGCGCGCCCACGGCGACCACGGAAAGCCCCAGCCCCCCGCGCAGGGCCCCGAACAGCTTGCCCATCGTGTCGAGCAGGTCTTCGGCCACGCGCGACTTTTCCAGCATCACGCCCATGAACACGAACAGCGGCACGGCGATCAGAACCTGGTTGGTCATGGTGCCGAAAATCCGCGAGGGCAGGGAGGCGAGACTGACGTCGAACGTCCCCATCGCCGTGCCCAGCGCGGCAAAGGCGAGCCCCGTGCCCGCCAGGGTGAAGGCCACGGGAAAGCCCGTCATCAGCAGCACGCAGACGGTCAGGAACAGCAGAATGTCGAGATTGGCGCTAAGTAGTTCCATCGCGCGCCTCCCCCGCAATGCCCGCAAGCGCAAATGCCGACCGCGCCGCCATCAGCCCGCCATGCAGGATCATCAGCACGCCGAAGGCCGGGATGATCGTCTTGAGCAGGAACACCAGCGGCAGGCCCGCCGGCGTCGCCGAAGTCTCCAGCGTCGCCCAGGAGGCTTCCACATAGGGCAGACTCCACCACAGGATCAGCACGGCGAAGGGCAGGAGCAACAGGAACGCGCCCGCAAAGTTCACCAGCGCCTGCACGCGCGGCGCCATGCCCCGGTAGAAAATGTCCACCCGCACATGGCCGTCCTCCAGCAGCGTGTAGCCCGCCGCCAGCATGAACAGGGCCGCGTGCATGTAGGTGACCGACTCCTGCACCGCCACCCAGTTGAC
>JBKHIN010000419.1:0-2707 GCA_046538635.1 Alphaproteobacteria bacterium | reverse complement strand
GCGCCCATGATGAACATCGTCAATGGCGGCGCGCACGCGGACAATCCCGTCGACATCCAGGAATTCATGATCATGCCCGTGCGGGCGGAAAGCTGCCGCGACGCCATCCGCATGGGCGCCGAAATCTTTCAGGTGCTCAAGAAATCGCTCAAGGACGCCGGGCACAACACCAATGTCGGTGACGAGGGCGGCTTCGCGCCCTCCCTGAAATCGTCCGATGAGGCGCTGGGCTTCATCATGAAGGCCATCGAGGGCGCGGGATACGCGCCGGGAGAGGATGTCGTGCTGGCGCTCGATGTGGCGTCCACGGAGTTTTTCAGGGACGGCGAATACCGGCTGGACGGCGAGGGCAAAACGCTGGATGCGGCCGGCATGGCCGGCTATCTGGAGGACCTCGTCGACCGCTATCCCATCGTCTCCATCGAGGACGGCATGGCCGAGGACGACTGGGAAGGCTGGCGCCTGCTGACCGAACGGCTGGGCGGCCGGGTGCAGCTTGTGGGCGACGATCTCTTCGTGACCAACCCGGAGCGCCTGGCCCGGGGCATCGCCGAAAGCGCGGCCAACGCCGTTCTGGTCAAGGTCAACCAGATCGGAACGCTGACCGAGACCTTCACCGCCGTGGACATGGCGCACAAGGCCGCCTACCGGGCCGTGATGTCCCATCGCTCGGGTGAGACCGAGGACACCACCATCGCCGATCTGGCCGTGGCCACAGGCTGCGGGCAGATCAAGACCGGCTCGCTGTCGCGCTCCGACCGGCTGGCGAAATACAACCAACTCATCCGCATCGAGGAGGAGTTGGGTCCGGCCGCCCGCTATGCGGGGCCGGATATGCTGCGCCGCGGGGGCGCCTGACCGGGCGTGGCCCCTTGACCGGGCGAATCACCTTGTGATTCTGTTTTTGCATGACCGTGATTCGCCAATTGACGCGCCACTGGGGCCATGCGCTCTCCGCCTTCATCGCGGCGGGGCTCAGCGCCTATTTCGGCTACCATCTGGTGACCGGTGAGCGGGGCGCCGTCGTATTGTGGGATTTGCGTCTGGAGGAGAGCCGCCTGGAGAACAAGCTGGCGCAATTGCGGGCGGAGCGCGAGACGCTTGCCCACCATGTCGACCTGATGCGGCCCGAGCATGGCGATCCCGACCTGATCGAGGAGCGGGTGCGCCGCGAACTGGGCTTCGCCCGCAAGGACGATCTGATCATCTTCAGGAAGTAGCGAGGGGGAAAGCGAGAAAATGGCGGCGTCACGCCTGCCTCTCGCTCCTCTTCCCTCGCTTCTCCCCGCAGGGGAACCTGTCTATAGTGCGCCCGTTGCTGCCCCAACGGAGAGAGGTCTCCATGTCCGTCGAAACCACGACACCCGGCCGCGAGCGGTCCCCGCGCCCGGCGGAGAAGCCGGAACTCATGCGCTATTTCCGGGAAATGCTGCTGATCCGCCGTTTTGAGGAGCGCGCGGGCCAGATGTACGGCATGGGGCTGATCGGCGGCTTCTGCCATCTCTATATCGGGCAGGAGGCGGTGGTCATCGGCATGCAGTCCGTGATCAGGGACGGCGACCAGGTCATCACCGGCTACCGCGACCACGGCCACATGCTCGCCTGCGGCATGGACCCGAAGGGCGTCATGGCGGAGCTGACCGGCCGGAGGGGCGGCTATTCCAAGGGCAAGGGCGGGTCGATGCACATGTTCAGCATAGAGAAGCATTTTTACGGCGGCCACGGCATTGTCGGCGCGCCGGTGCCTATCGGTTCGGGGCTCGCCTTCGCCAACGCCTACCGGGGAAACGAGCATATCTGTCTGACCTATTTCGGCGACGGCGCCGCCAACCAGGGCCAGGTCTATGAAAGCTTCAACATGGCCGAACTGTGGAAGCTGCCCGTGGTCTATATTATCGAAAACAATCAGTATGCGATGGGAACCAGCGTCGAACGTTCGTCCGCGGAAACCCATTTGTGCCGCCGGGGGGCGAGCTTCAACATTCCGGGCCATCAGGTGGACGGCATGGACGTGCTTGCCGTGCGCGACGCCGGGCGCGAGGCCGTGCAGTGGTGCCGGGACGGGAAGGGGCCCATCATCCTGGAAATGAAGACCTACCGCTATCGCGGCCATTCCATGTCGGACCCGGCCAAATACCGCACGCGCGAAGAAGTAAAGCAGGTGCGCGAGCATCGCGACCCCATCGAAACCGCGCGCAAGCGGCTGCTCGCCGAAGGCTGGGCGGACGAGGACGAACTCAAGAACATCGACAGGGAAATCCGCGCCGTGGTTTCGGAGGCAGCCGACTTCGCCCAGGAATCTCCGGAGCCGGAAGAATCCGAACTGTGGACGGACGTCCGCCGGGAGGCGTGATGGAACGGGATAACCAAATCGGGGTTGCATGCCGAGTCAGGGAGAGGGGAAGATGAGGGAATTAACGCCGACATTTCCAAGGGTTGCGCTGTTCTACTGGACGGTGCTGTGGCGTGTCGTGCTGTTCACTGTGGTGGTATCCTTCGTGCTCGGAGCCGCGTTCGGTCTCCTGGCGGGAATGGCCGGCGCGCCTGAAAACTTTGTCGTTTTCGCGGGCAATATCATCGGCGCAATCGTCGGCCTTGTTGCGTGGTTCCTCATGTTGAAGGATCGCATCGGCAAGAGAACCGGTAACTTCCGTGTGGTGATGGTCGAGGCGGATGACGGGGATACCCCGGCGGCCGCAGCCTGATC
>JBKHIN010000139.1:0-7270 GCA_046538635.1 Alphaproteobacteria bacterium | reverse complement strand
ACGATGTCATCAAAGGCAACATGAACGGGAGATGAAAATATGGCTGTCCGACAGGCCGGGCCGGGGTGCGGGCCGCCTGCAGGGGCGGCCCGCATGCTGGTTTGTGCGATCAGGTTCAGCGGCCGAACAGGCTGTTGACCTTTGCGGGTGTAACCGTCTTGCGATTATCGCCCATCCGGCAATCGTCGTTACGCGGATTGCCGTCGTTGCGGATGTCGGGATCGTAGACGATCCGTGCGCTCAGAGTGTCCTGAAACTCGCTCGTCGCGTTCCAGGGCAGGCGCGCCTTGAGGATCTTCACCTGGCCTTCTGCCAGATTGCCGAACCGCACGTTCTCGATCAGTTTCCCGCCATGGTGAAACTGAACCGACTGCTGATTGGGGCGCGATACGTAATCCGCATTGCCGATATTCTTCAGTACCGCCTTGAGCTGGATCGTGCCCGCATACTGGCCGGACTTGTTGATGATGCCGACCTGCAGCTCCACGATGGCCGGGTTGATGCACGTTTTCTGCAGCGTGCCGGGGTTGATCCGGTCGCGGGCCGGACCGGAGATGTCCGGGCGTATTTGCGGTTTGAGGTTGCCGGGCGCCTTGAGTTGCGGCTTCTTGCCGGAACCCGGTCTTACCCGGATACGCGTGCAGTTCCGGTTATTGCGCTCATTGCTCTCGCGGATCCTGTTTTGCGGATCGGCGACGGCACAGATCGCATGCATGCCCGGCTTGGCATCGGAAGGAATTCGGATCCGTGCGTTGAGTGTCTTCCTGCCGCCGGGTTCGAGGGTGCCCAGCATGCTTTGAGCAAGGACGAATTTATCGGGTCCCGTCTCCCGCTCCTTGAAGAACCAGCGGATAATGTGGGTGGCCCGCCCGTTCTGCCGCTGATTGAGGTCCGCGGCGCTGCTTCCTGAATTGATCAACCGGGTTTGAACGGTAACCTGACTGTTTGGCGCCGCCGGCTGCGGCGACACCGATGCAATGTTCACCCTCAGGTCCGGCGCGGCGGAGGCCGAAGCGGAAATGGCGAGCGGAAAAGCCGCACCCGCGACCGCAAGGCCGAATTTGGTCCAGGTTTGTGTTCGCATAACTCCCTCTTTGTCCCTACAGCTTGTGAAGCGCCGCAAACACGGCGCCGGAAAGATGCTGCGAGTGAAACAAATGCCACATGAATGAGACCTGAAGTGCGGTTGCGCAGCGGGAGCCTGCCGGTGTGGCCGCGATACCCTTGTGTCCGGCCTCATCGCGTCCGATCATGCCGCCGGAGTTGAATGCGCAGTGAAAACGAGAGGGTGTCATGCGGGTAACACGTTTCATTGGTGCCGGCGTCCTGCTGCTGTGTGCGGCCGGAAATGCAGCCGCCCAGCAAGGTGATTACGTGCCGGGCAAGGGTGAGGATTGGGCACACAAAACGCCGCAGGAAGCCGGTTTCGATCCGGCGAAATTGAAGAAAGCGGTGGATTTTGCCATTGGCCATGAAACAAAGTACACGGATGAACGCGCCGGGGTTGTCGATGTTCGCGACCTGCGCCTGAAGACCGCGCTCGACCGTGCACACGAGCCGTTTTCCGACCCGATCGGACCCTTCAAGCGCCGGGCGGCTGCCAACGGGATCATTCTGCGCGGCGGCTACATCGTCGCCGAATGGGGGCAGACGCACGAAGTGGACATGACGTTCAGCATTTCCAAGACGTTCCTCAACCATGTAGCGGGCATTGCCCATGACCGCAAGATGATCCGTAACGTGAACGACCCCGTGCGGGATTATGTGTTGGCGGACCATTTCAGCTCGGAGCACAATGCGCCCATTACCTGGGACCAGATGCTCCGTCAGACGAGCGGTTGGTCCGGGACGCTGTTCGGCAAGCCCGACTGGGCCGACCGTCCGGGCGACAAGCCCTGGACGGACCTGCTTGCGGGTCCGAAGCCGCCCGGAAAGCACTGGGAATACAACGACACGCGCGTCAACCTGCTGGCCTTGGCCCTGCTGCATCTATGGCAGCGGCCGCTGCCGGAGGTGTTGAAAGAGCACGTCATGGATCCCATCGGCGCGAGCGACGGCTGGCACTGGGAGGGCTATCGCAATTCCTATGTGGAAATCGGCGGCGAGCGCGTGCAGTCGGTCGCGGGCGGCGGCCACTGGGGCGGCGGCATGTTCATCTCGGCTCACGATCTGGCGCGGCTGGGCCTTCTGGGCCTGCGCCGCGGCCAGTGGGGCGATAAGCGAATTCTGTCAGAAGAATGGTTTCGCAAGAGCCTGACGCCCACGGAGCAAAATCCCGGCTATGGCTACATGAATTTCTTCTTGAACGCCGCAGGCGCCGGCCGCCCGGCGCCCTTTCCCAAAGCGCCGAAGGACGCCTTCGCCTATTTCGGGGCGGGTGTGAACATGGTCTATATCGATCCGGCCCATGATCTTGTCGCCGTTGTGCGCTGGATCGACCGGGAATCGGAAGCCGAGTTCGTCCGCCTTCTGCTGGAAGCGGTCAAGTAGGGCGGCCCAGCGTGGCGCTTGAGCCCTATCCCCCCGTGGTGGACATGAACCGCCCCACCGCGGGGGCCGCGCCGCGCCGGTCGATGACGAAGTCATGGCCCTTGGGCTTGCGCCCGATGGCTTCATCGATGGCCGTGTGCAGAACCTCGTCGCCTTCGCTGGCGCGCAGGGCGGCGCGCAGATCGGCGTGGTCCTCCTGTCCCAGACACATATAGAGCTGGCCGGTGCAGGTGAGGCGCACACGGTTGCAGCCTTCACAGAAATTATGGGTCAGCGGCGTGATGAAGCCGAGCTTGCCGCCGGTTTCCTCCACGCGCACATAGCGCGCCGGGCCGCCGGTGCGTTCGGGCAGATCGGCCAGTGTCCAGCCCCGCTCCAGCCGGTCCCGGACTTCCGACAGCGGAAGGAACTGGTCCACCCGGTCGGCATCCACCTCGCCCAAGGGCATGGTTTCGATGAGCGTCAGGTCCATGTCCCGCTCATGCGCCCAGGCGATCATGGATTCGAGTTCGCCATCGTTGACGCCCTTGAGCGCCACCGTGTTGATCTTGACCCGGAGCCCGGCTTCCTGCGCCGCCTCCACGCCCCTCAGCACCTTGTCCAGGTCGCCCCAGCGCGTGATCGCGCGGAATTTGTCCGGGTCCAGCGTATCGATGGAGATGTTGACCCGGCGCATGCCCAGCGCCCGCAGGTCACGGGCGAAACGCGGCAGCTGGCTGCCGTTCGTGGTCAGGGTCAGTTCGTCCAGCGCGCCGCTTTCCAGATGCCGGGCCAGGCCCTCGAACAGGCTCATGACGTTGCGCCGGACCAGCGGCTCGCCGCCCGTGACGCGCAGCTTGCGCACGCCCCGTTCGATGAAGGCGGTGCACACCCGGTCCAGCTCCTCCAGGCTCAGCAGTTCGGCCTTGGGCAGGAAGGTCATGTCCTCCGCCATGCAGTAGACGCAGCGGAAATCACACCGGTCGGTCACGGACACCCGCAGATAGGTGACGGTCCGTCCGAAGGGATCGATGAGGCTGGAACGTGCTGGCGCTAACTCGGTCATGTCGGGAACGTATCAGCCCCGCCGGGCCGGAGGAAGGCCGTGTCTCGCATGAGGACTTGCTAATCCTGCAGCAGCGGTTCGTGAAAGGGCTGGGGCGGCGTAGCCGGGCGCGGAATGCCCGCCAGACGGTGCAGTTCGGCGCGCGCGCCCTCCTGCGGCAGATTGCGGAACACGTCCATCGCCCGGGCGAAGTCGGCTTCTCCCAGCCGGGGCGAGACGCCGCGCGCTTCGCAATAATTCACGAATACCGTACTGAAGGCACTGCGGTCCATTCTGGCGGCCCGGGCGGCGAGAGCCAATGGGAAGCCGCAGCGGTCCCGCAACAGGTTTCGCAATTTCGCGACAGGCACGCCCGTCAGCAGGGCGAAGGCATGTTCAAACAGCGCAATCTGCTTCTGCCGCAGCGCCCCCACGAGTACCGACGCCCGTAAATGGCCTGCCCGGTGCAGTTTGGCGGCCAGCGCCGCCGCCGTCTTTTCGGCGTCCTGCAGGGTTTCGGCGGAAAGCTCGCGGGCCAGGTCCGCGGGCAATTCCGGACGCCCGCTCAGCGGTTCGCGCAGTTCGGGATGACGCCGCGCGGCGGCCGCCAGCGCCCCGAATACGGAGCGGGGCAGGCGGGTTCGCCGATTGCGGGGCAGGGTCCGCAGCACATGGGGATCACCGGTCTGCACCAGGGCATCGGCAACCTCGCCGGGCAGGCCCGGGCGGGTGGCGACGGCGCGGCAGTGTTCGGCGGACTTGCCGGAGACGATGCGCAGCAGGTCGGAAACTGTCAGCGCCGGGCTGCGCTCGATGACGGGGCAGGCGATCTCGGCGTGATCGTCCAGCAACACCTGGATCAGTCCCCGGTCCGCGCCGGAGTCGCGGGCCAGGGCGCGGGCCAGGTCCCGGCGTGTGGACAGATCCACGTTCGAATGAATCCGGCGCAGCAGGCGCAGCAGCAGGTCCCGCTTTTCGGCGTGCAGGCTGCCGCCGCGTTTGCGAAGAATGCCGGTGACGGTCCGGAACACGGTCGTCTGGTCTTCCGCTTCTCTTGGCGCCCGCGCCGCCGCGCCGCTGTCGCGGGCGCCCTCGATTGCGCCCTCCGGCGCGAAATGTTCCGCTGTCTGTGTCATAAGCTCATAGATGCAGAACAGGGTTAACAAAGGCCTCCGAACAAAACGGGGAGACGAATACGATGCACAGAATCCGGTCCTGGATATTCGGCGCGGCGTTGAGCCTTGTGCCGTTCACCCTTCCGGCCGCGGCCGCCCAGGAGTGCGAGCTGGACCGGCCCGTGGTTTTCGCGGGTCTGAACTGGGACAGCAACGCCTTTCACACCGAGGTGGCGCGGCACATCATCGAGGCGGGCTATGGCTGCCGCACCGAGGTGGTGCCGGGCTCCACATTGCCCTTGCATACCGGCATGCAGCGCGGCGACGTGGACGTGGCCATGGAAATCTGGAGCAATGTGATCTCGGAGCCCTGGCGCAAGGGGCTCAAGCGCGGCCTGGTCGCCGAGTTGGGCGTGAATTTTCCGGATACGGTGCAGGGCTGGTTCGTGCCCCGCTTCGTCGTCGAGGGCGATGCGGAACGCGGAATCGAGCCGATGGCGCCGGACCTGAAATCGGTGTTCGACCTGCCCCGCTACAAGAAGCTGTTCAAGGACCCGGAAAACCGGTCGAAGGGCCGCTTCCTGAACTGTGTGTTCGGCTGGCTGTGCGAGGTCATCAATACCAAGAAGCTCGAGGCCTATGGCCTGGACGACGATTTCAACAATGTGCGCGTAGGCTCCGGGGCGGCGCTCGCGGCGGCAATTTCCGGCGCCTATCGCCGCGGCGAGCCGGTGCTGGCCTATTACTGGGGGCCGACACGGGTGCTAGCCGTTCACGATCTCCTGAAGCTGGAAGAGCCCCCCTACGACGAGGACACCTGGAACGCCTTCATGGAAGAGCGTCATCCGGACAAGGCCGTGGCCTATCCGCCGTCTCCGGTGAAGGTCGGGGTCAACACGAAATTCAAGGAAGCGGCGCCCACGCTGGTGAGGTTCCTGACGGCCTACGAAACCGAAACGGCGCATGTGCTGGAGGCGCTGGCCTATCTGGAAAAGAACGAGGGCTCCCGGCCCAAGGACGCGGCACTGCATTTCCTGAAAACCCGTGAGGACGTCTGGCGGCAATGGGTGTCCGAAGAGGTGGCGGAGCGGGTGGCGCAGAGCCTTGATTGACGGAAGGAGGAGCGAGGCTGTGGACGTGCTGGAGACGGAACGGCTGAGACTCAGGCCCTGGCGGCCGGAGGACGCGCCGCGGCACGCCGAGATGATGGCCGATCCGGTGTGCGCCCGCTTCACCACGCCCGACGGCAAGCCGCTGAACGTCAACGCGGCCTGGCGGACGATGGCCACCATTGCCGGGCATGGCGTCCTGCGCGGCTACACCATGTTTGCCGTCGAGGAAAAGGTCTCGGGCCTGTGGGTCGGCCGCATCGGGCCGTGGCGGCCCGAGGGCTGGCCGGGACTGGAACTGGGCTGGGCGCTCCATCCCGATGCCCGGGGCAAGGGCTACGCCACCGAGGGTGCGCGTGCCGCGCTGGAATGGATGTTCCGGGTGCTGAAACCGGCCGAGGTGATTTCCGTCATCGCGCCCGGAAACACCGCTTCCATCGCCGTTGCCGAGCGTATCGGAGAACGTTTCTCACGAACCTGGAGACACCCCTTGGCGGGTGAGACGCATCTTTATGCAGTCCGGGATAAGAACCCCGTTCGTTAATGGCAGGTAACGCAGAGGGAAGTTGGAGTGAGAGCGGATGTGTGCTGTGCGTTGCGCGACGGGCTACAATGTGATATGTGTAACCTATGGAAATCCGAAATGTCCGCCACAAAGGATTACGAAAACTCATCGAGGACGATGAAACCAAAGGATTACCGCAGAACTTTATTGCGAAGATAAGGGACATAATCTCATTCCTGATCGAAATTGAGGATATTGAAGAAGTGTATAGCCTCAAGAAATACAGGCCACACCTGCTGACCGGAAACCGGGCGGGAACCTACAGCCTGAACGTTTCAGCAAACTGGCGGCTTACCTTCCAATACGATGACGAGGAAAAGGAACTGTTTGATCTCGACTTTGAAGATTACCATTGATGAACGGGAGTGATGACATGGCAATGAATATCGGGATGGCGCCGGTGCATCCGGGCGGGTTTATAAGGCGCTCTGTCTTGCCGGAGGGCATGTCCGTGACGCTGGCGGCGAAGTCATTGGGGGTGGGGCGCCCGGCATTGTCCAGTCTCCTTAACGAAAAGGCGTCGCTTTCCCCGGAGATGGCGTTGCGCGTGGAAAAAGCGTTCGGTGTGAAAATGGATACATTGCTAAAGATGCAGGCGCGTTTTGATGCCCATGCCATGCGTAAGCGTGAGGGTGAAATCGACGTCGAGCGCTACACTGCGGCGTGAACCTGCCAAGTCATTCCGGACGGAACATGATCGAAAAGTTTGTCAGGCCCTTCCTCGCTGCCATCGATCAGGGCACTACATCCACGCGCTCGATTCTCTTTGACGCCACGGGCGCGCCGGTGGCCTCGCATGCCTTGGACCTGACCCAGCATTACCCGCAGGACGGCTGGGTGGAGCACGATGCGGAGGAAATCTTCCGCCACGCCGTCGAGACGCTGCGCGGCGCGCTCAGGCAAGCGGGCGCCGCGCCGCAGGATCTTGCCGGAATCGGCATCACCAATCAGCGCGAGACGACAGTGC
>JBKHIN010000418.1:0-2711 GCA_046538635.1 Alphaproteobacteria bacterium | reverse complement strand
GGCGATGACCGGCCGGTCCGGATCGCCTGCGGGGCCGGCGGCGGCGGGGCCTGCCGTCGCGGCAACGGCCGCGGCGCAGGCGCTCAGAAAGAGTCGGATGAGCATGACAACCCCTCTCGGGTCGGAGTGCGGCAAGCCTGGAGAGTGCAGTTTCCGGAAAGGGGGCTGAACCGCGGCTGAACGGGCCCGCCGCCGCAGAGATCACTCCTTCTTGCGCTTCTTGGGCGCGCGGCGCAGGGCCCATTTGAGCACGGTGGGTTCCGGCCCCGTCTCGCCCGAGACAACCACCTGGGTGGTCGGGCGGGGATATTCGCCGCAGCCCAGATAGATACTCTCCTCCACGGCGATCTCGCCGCCCGCGGCGCGGAAGTTCCAGCCCTCGCCATTGGGCAGCGCCAGCAGCACCGCCCCGCCGTCGCGGGTCTGGGAGGCGCGTACGTCCGGGTGCAGATGGAAGCGCAATTCGAACGGACAGGGGCCGCCGCCGCGCCGCGCCGCGCCCGGAACGGGCGTGAGCGTGTCCTGCCCGCGCAGATCGTTGCCCTGGGGATTCAGATAGAGCCGCCGCTCATGCGCGATGCCGAAACGGGGCACATAGGCGTCATGGGCGGTCTCCAGCCACGTCCCCTGCTCCTCGTCGTCCTGGCGCTGGGTGCGGAGATGGGCAGGGCCGCCCACCATGCGCGGTCCCAGCACGCGCGCGGCCCAGCGCCCGGTGACGAACTGGCTGGTGGACGTGTCGGCCAGCGTCACCGTGGAATGAGCTGCGGTGGAGCGCAGCGGCAACTGCCAGTCATAGTCCCTGAGCGTGGTGGCGCCGCAATTCACGATCACCCGGTGCTGGCCGGAACTCATCTCGAAGGACAGCGGCCCGGCATGGGCCTCGCTGGCGTAGGCCGGTTCGGGCGCGCGGCCCGCATCCATGATCACCAGCGTGCGTCCGTAGGCGATGCGCTCATAGCCCGAATGGGTGGCGCTGCGCAGGGGCGCGCCCTTGACGTCGTCCCTGGCAAGCGCTGCCTCCAGCGCGCCGAAGGGTCCCTCGGTGGAACCGTTGAACAGCGCCAGCCCGCCATCCCCGTGGCGGAAGAAGCGCAGCATGGGCATCATCCGGTCCAGCGTGGGCTGAAGTTTGGGCGGCGGCTCCAGATCCTGCTCCACGAAGGCGTCGCGCAGCGCCACGAGATCCAGCGTTATGTCCAGCAGCACTTCCGGGTTGCGGCTCATATGGCCGCCGTCGGCGAGAATCTGGTTGTCGATTTCCTGGTTGAGCAGCCGGACGCCCCTTCCCAGGCGTTTCATGCAGTTGGGCAGGCACAGGCCGCTCATGGTCAGCGCGACGGCCGCCGTCAGGCGGTGCGGGCCCTCCTCGCCCCAGTCCGCCGTGCGTTCCAGGTGGCGGGTCTGGCGGGCCACGGAGCGCAGGAAGGCGACGCGCCAGATCAGGTCCGCGCCCTCCAGAATCATGCCGCCGTGCGAGAACCACGAAATCAGCCGCCGCGCCAGCACGCCCGGGGACCAGGCGAGCGCGTCCCATTGTCCGCTCTCGGACAGCCAGGTGGTAATCAGCCAGCGGACATGCTGGGCGGCCTCCGGCGCATTCACGGCCTCGAAATGATGAAGCCAGCCGAAGCCGTTCAGCGCTTCCGCCCAGCGCCGGTTGGGCGGGCGCACCCGCCAGGGCGCGGCGCCTCCTTCCACGTTCACCTGCCCGCCGGGCAGGGCGTAAACGCCGTTGCGCAGGGCGACGGCCATGTCGAGGCGGCCCACCCGGTGGTCCGGCGGATGGTAGGCGATGGTGTCGGGCACGGGCCCGGTCAGGCTCAGCCAGTCGCTGCAGGAAAGGGCGGACTGCGCCCAGGTGCGGCGCAGGGACCGGTTTACGCTGACCATCGCAAGCGTTGGAAAGGACGCGTGCGCGCTCATCGGCGATGTTCCATCCCTTCACCCGTGACCGGCGGCGCGGCGTTCCGCAGCCGCCTGATGTTCTCCGCATAGCGTCCGGCCCCGCCCTCGAAGACGGCGGTGCCCGCCACCAGCACGCCCGCCCCCGCCTCGACGGCGCCGGCCGCCGTTTCGGGGTTGATGCCGCCGTCGACCTGAAGGGCGATGTCCCTGCCCGTGCTGTCGATCTTTTCGCGCAATTGCCGGATTTTGCCAAGCTGGCCGGTGATGAATTTCTGGCCGCCGAAACCGGGATTGACGGTCATGGCCAGCACCAGGTCGATCTCTTCCAGAACCGGCTCCACGGCCACCGCCGGCGTGCCCGGGTTGAGGGCCACGCCCGCGCGCAGGCCCGCGTCGCGGATGCGCTGCACGGTGCGGTGGAGATGAGGGCCCGCCTCCGGATGCACGGTGAGAATGTCCGCTCCGGCGTCCGCGAAAGCGTCGATGTAAGGGTCCACCGGGGAAATCATGAGATGGACGTCGAATGTCAGGGCGCTGAAGGGTCTGAGCGCCTTCACCACCGCCGGGCCGATGGTCAGGTTGGGCACGAAATGCCCGTCCATGATGTCGACGTGAATCCAGTCGGCGCCCGCCTCACTGACGGCGCGCACCGCTTCGCCCAGCGCGGCGAAGTCGGCGGACAGAATGGACGGTGCGATCAGGGGCCGGGGGGGCATGGCAGGTGCGTATCACTCCGGATTCCGCGGCGCAAGGCCCGGGCGGGTTCCGCCGCCGGGACCGGATTGCCGCGATCGTTTCAACCG
>JBKHIN010000417.1:0-2725 GCA_046538635.1 Alphaproteobacteria bacterium | reverse complement strand
GGGGGGCTGGGGGAGAGCTTCGTTCGTCCGGGCCTGGAATTTCTCGGCCGCCGCCGTGCGCCCGTCGTCTTCGGCCGCAGGCTGCGCCGTCTGGTCATGAACGGAAAACGGATCGTGGCGCTGGACTTCGGCTCCGAGCGCGTGAGTGTGGGGGATCACGATTCGGTCATTCTGGCCGTGCGCGCTTCGCAGGCCGGGGCGCTGGTTCCCGGGCTGAGCGTTCCGGACGAGGGCGAAACCATCGTCAATGCCCATTACCGGCTGCCCGAACCCGTCGAACCCCCGGGCGGGCAGCCCGTGCTCGGGCTGGTCAATGCGCAGGCCCACTGGATCTTCATGCGCGGGGAAGTCGTCAGCCTGACCATTTCGGCCGCCGGAAAGCTGGCCGACGAGGCGGCGGAAGTTCTGCTGCCGCGGCTGTGGGGCGAAACCGCCCGGGCGCTGGCTCTCGAACATCTGCCCGAACCGCCGGGCCGGCTGATCAAGGAAAAGCGCGCCACCTTCGACCAGTCGCCGGAGGGCGTGGCGCGGCGCCCCGGGGCCCGGACCGCGCTTGCCAACCTGGTTCTGGCGGGGGACTGGACCGACACCGGCCTGCCCGCGACCATCGAGGGGGCGATACGTTCGGGCCACACGGCCGCCACCCTTGCAACGCGTCTTTCACGGGGGGCTTGACGCCCGTCTCATTGCGGCACACACATTGATGGCCGAAGCGTCAGGATTATGGAAAATATGCTGGCGCTATAAATGGGGATTCGGCCATACCCGCTAATGTGGGGAAGGATTGCATGACGGCCTTGGCACAAGCGAGAACCGGCGATCACGCCGGGCGTGAGCGTTTGACCGATCTGATCGAGGAGCAACGCCGGGCGCTGGAGGGGCTTCAGCGGGAAGACGGGCATATCGTCTTCGAGCTGGAGGCGGATTGCACCATTCCGTCCGAATACGTGCTTCTCAAGCATTTCCTGAATGAACCCGACGGGCCGGAGCGCGAGGAACGAATCGCGCGCTATCTGCGCCGGATTCAGGGGGATCATGGCGGCTGGCCGCTGTTTCACGACGGCGAGTTCGACCTGTCGGCGACCGTGAAGGCCTATTACGCCCTCAAGATCATCGGCGATGATCCGGACGCGCCCCATATGCGCCGGGCGCGCAAGGCCGTTCTGGCGGCCGGCGGCGCGGCGAAGGCCAATGTCTTCACCCGCATCCAGCTTGCTCTTTACGAACAGGTGCCCTGGCGGGCGACGCCGGTGATGCCGGTGGAAATCATGCTGCTGCCCCGGTGGTTTCCGTTCCACATGTCCAAGGTTTCCTACTGGTCGCGCACGGTGATCGCGCCGCTGCTCGTGCTCTACGCCCTGCGGCCCAAGGCGGCCAATCCGCGCAATGTGCATGTGCGCGAACTGTTCGTGACGCCGCCGGAGAAGGAGCGGCACTACAATGTCAATCCCACCGGGAGGTTCACGGGCTCGGCCTTCCTGCTGCTCGACAAGCTGCTGCGCTTCGCCGAACCGGCCTTTCCGAAATCCCTGCGCAGGAAGGCGATCGACAAGGCGGTCGAATTCTATACGGAGCGCCTGAACGGCGAGGACGGGCTCGGCGCCATCTATCCGGCGATGGCGAACTCGGTGATGGCCTATCACGCGCTGGGATACCCGAAGGACCATCCCGATCTGGTGATCGCGAAACAGTCCATCGAGAAGCTGGTCATCGACCGGGGCGATGAAATCTATTGCCAGCCCTGCGTTTCGCCCATCTGGGATACGAGCCTGGCGAGCCATGCCCTGATGGAATCGGGCGCGGACCGGGAAGATCCCAAATTGCAGGCGGCGCTCGACTGGCTGACCTCCAAGCAGATTCTCGATTGCGTGGGCGACTGGGCGGTGCGCCGCCCAGGAATCCGGCCGGGCGGCTGGGCATTCCAGTATGCGAACGATTATTATCCGGATGTGGATGACACGGCGGTCGTGGGCATGGCGCTGCACCGCGCCGATCCGGAGCGTTACAGCGAAGCCATTTCGCGCGCCGCCGAGTGGATCATCGGCATGCAGAGCAGGAACGGCGGCTGGGGCGCCTTCGATGCCGACAACGAGCATTATTATCTGAACCACATTCCCTTCGCCGATCACGGGGCGCTTCTCGATCCGCCCACGGAGGACGTGACCGCGCGCTGCCTCAGCTTCCTGGCCCAGATTGGCTATACGCGCGATCACCAGACGGTGGCGCGCGGCGTGGACTATCTGAAGCGCACCCAGCAGGAGGACGGTTCCTGGTACGGACGGTGGGGCGCCAACTACGTGTACGGCACCTGGTCGGTGCTCTGTGCGCTCAATGCCGTCGGCGAGGACATGGGCCAGGACTATATCCGCAAGGCCGTCGACTGGCTGAAAGGCCGTCAGCGTGAGGACGGCGGCTGGGGCGAAGGGCTCGAAACCTATGAACACGGGCGCGAGGATTTCGTGAAGGAATCCACGCCCTCACAGACCGCCTGGGCGCTCCTGGGCCTGATGGCGGCGGGCGAAGCCGACGCTCCCGAAACGCAGGCGGGCGTCGCCTTCCTGCAGCGCTGTCCGCGCGACGGCGCCCGCTGGGACGAAAAATTCTGGACGGGAACCGGCTTCCCGCGGGTCTTCTATCTCAAATATCACGGCTATGCGTCCTATTTCCCGCTTTGGGCGCTGGCGCGTTACGAGAACCTGATGCGCAAGAACGACCGGCGCGTGGC
>JBKHIN010000138.1:0-7312 GCA_046538635.1 Alphaproteobacteria bacterium | reverse complement strand
CCGCAGGCTTCAGCGTGCCGTCCACATAGACGGCAAGGTCCGCCTCGGCATCCGATCCGAACCGATTGAAAACGGGGAACGTGATATTGAACGTGTCCGTCGAGCCGGAAACGGTGAACTTGGCGACACGGTCAGCGTCGAGGATCGTCGGATGGGCCATGCCCCGAAGCATGGCGCGGACTCAAATCGCCGCAACGCACCCTTTCGGCCTCTTCCTCGCATTGGCGCCGCCACCAGCGCCCGACCTGCGCGCGGATGAAGGCCAGCCCGGCGATCAGGAGAATGAACGTCACCCCCCAGACCGCATACCATTGATCGGGAGTCAGAAACATGGCACGCACCCTCTTTCGGTTGCGGCGCCAGCTTATTGCACAGCCTCAGACGGGCGCAACAGGAAGGTTTGATTATTTTCCCGCTCTACCCGGCGCTCCATCCGGCGCAGATAGTCCGGGTCCATGGCGTGCTGCAGGTGATAGATCACGAGGTAATCGAGCGCCGCCTTGGTATAGAACAGGTTCGCGAAGGGCGTGTTCGCTTGGGCGACGCGCAGCGTTGACGGCCCGATCCGGTCCCCCGCGATAATCTTGGCGCGCAGCTCATCGAGGTCGGCAATCGTGCCCAGCGTGGGCCCGGCGAGCGTGTCCAGCAGCGAGCGGCCGAAGCGGTTCGTCTCGCCCAGGAACAGGTCGCCATAGATGCCCAGCCCGCCGCCCTGCAGGAAGGCCGCCCGCCACACGGCACCCCATTCTTCGCCGCCGAAGGGATCGCGCGGGTTCCGCCCCTTCAGGATTTCCTTCGCCTGCATCGCCATCATGCCCATGATGGTGGTGCCCGCCAGCAGCGAGGTGACGCCCACCCAATCGCCCTTGCCCTGCAGAAAGATTTCGCGCAGCGAGGCGCCGGCAAACTCCCGGCCCAGCACCTTCGTCGCAATGGCCGTGGGAAAGCTCTTGAATTGGGTGAGCAGCCGCATGGCTTCACCGCGCACCGTGCCGCGCATCTCGCCTTGATGGAGGATGGCCCGCTCCCGGGCGCCGGGCACCAGCAGCGCCGTCTGCACACGGTCGGTCACCATGGAGCGCAGCGCCGTTTCCAGCCGGTCCAGCTCCCGCTGGCGCACGCTGCGCAGGCGGCGCGCTTCTTCGGCGGGCAGGGTTTGCAGTTTGTTGCGTTCGGCCTGGATGTCCCGTTCGAGGATGGGGCGGCGGACCTCGCTGGCCGTGCGCAGATCCTTTTCCAGCGCCCGGATGCGCTTTTCCACGCTGGCCCGGCGTTTGGCGATGTCCGAGCGAATGCCTTCCATGCGCTCCGATACCCGCGGCCCCAGCGCGGCGTCGTCCAGATCGCGCAGCGCGTCGGCCATGATGTATTCATTGCCGTCAATCGTGGTGCGGCTGGCCGAGCGAATCACGTCCCATTCTTCCGGCCCGATGCCATAGGCCGAGAACATGCGCTTGCGGGCATCGGGCAGGTCCGCATAGGGCGTGTGCGCATCCATTGCCAGATCGCGCGCCATCATGCGAGCGACGCCCCGGCGGTGCCCGTCCGTCCATGGCGTGAGCAGGTTCAGCTTGAAAAAGAGTCGCTGCAGCTTGCCCATGCGGCCCGGCAGGTTGTCCGTCGCCGTGAAGCGGCCGTTGACCTCGCCGATGATGCCGTCGATGCCTGTGCCGTAGAGGTCGCTGATTACCTTCAGATCATCCGGGGCGAAGCCTTCCAGAGACGTGGCGAGGGCATCCACATACGCTTGTCCAAGAGGCTTGCCCTGCCAGCGCAACTCGCTCGCCTTCAGCGGAATGTCGGAGATCGCTGTAACGGTGGCGCCGCCCAGCTTCGCCATGTCCTGCACCGCGCGCACCCCGGCCCAGATGTTGGCGGCCGTAGGATTGACCGACTGCCGCGTGGTGCCATCGACCGTGCGGAACATCACATCGAGCCCCGTATCCCGGTCGCGAAGCTGGCGCACCAATTCCGGATTTGCCCGGTTCGCCTGGCGCAGCTCTTCCAGCATGGAATCAAACATCGCCCGCGGGTTGGTGCCGAAGGTTTCCATCAGCGCCGTTGCCCGCGCGGCCGTCTCCATGCCGGACACCACGGCCTCGGTCAGCGATTGCGTGCCGAAGCGCTGATTGTACTCGTACCAGGCGTACGCATCCTTGAAATGCAGGGTGCGCTCGCGGGATACCTTCTTCGCCAGATTGGCCGGGCCCTTGAAGGCCCCTTCGGGCGGATTGGTGCCGTGCATGTCGGCGCGCAGATGCTCGCCGGAGGCAATGCCGTCATAGGCGCCCTTCAGAAACTTTTCCGGATCGGCGTCGCCGAAGGTCGCCTCTTCGTCGAGCAGCGGCCGGATGACCTTGAACCATTCATCGAAGCCCGCCGAGGACACCTTCATCTGGTCGTGCGACTGCCGGACGATGTAATCCCAGCGCTTGCCCACCCAGCCGCCTGCGCGGTTCAGCCGTTGCCGCGCCCGCTCTTGATGGCGGTGGATGATTTCGGCAATCGTGCGCGCTTCCTTCGAGCCTGTGGCCGGCCCCTCACCGCCGGAGACGGCGCGCAGCTCCCGGGCCACATCGAGATCGAGCGAGCCGCGGCCGTCGCCGAAGACGCCGCCCCGGCGAGTGAGGAATTCCAGCACCCCGGCGCGGCGCAGGTCGGCCACCATGCCGCCCATGTATTCGCCCAGCAGCGCCACGCCGCGCGCATCGACGGACAGGCGCCCGCCGGGCACCGGCTTGTTCACGCCCACGATACGGGCCTGCATCGCCTCCTTGGGATTGAGCCCGGCTTCCCCGGCCTGTGCGACGAACTCCCGGAGCTGTTTGCGGGCGAGCACATTGATGGCCCGGTTGCGTTTTTCGATCTTGGCGGCCAGATCGACCTGCGCGGCCATCTCCTGCGCTTCCTGCATCAGCGCGTCGGCATCGCGCTCCGCCCGGCCCGTGCGCAGCCGCTCCTTGTGGCGGCGCTGCAGCTCTTCGATGATCTGGGTGATCTGTTCGTCGTTCAGCCGCCCGCCGGTGATGTTGCGGATTTCGGGGATACAGTCTCGGATCGCCATGGCTTTAAGATTTCCCGGCTTTTTGCCGTCTCAGGCAAATTGTTCTAGGGGTGAATGATGAGGCACCGGGCCGCGGCTTCCGCCCCATCCTGATAATCCCGCACCGTCTGTTCATTCACGTCCGAGCGTTCCAGCGGGGCCACGTCCTCATCCGTCAGCGCGCCCTGCCTGCGCATGGCCTCGATTTCCCCGGTCAGGAATTCCAGCTCTTCATCGACGGCCTCTTCGTCCGGCAGCGGGCCTTCGTCCGTCTTCCGGGCGGCAGCGGCGGCGTCTTCGGCTTCGCGGATGGCGGCGGCCTCTTCCGGTTCCAGCCGCCCGCCGGTTTCCATGTCCTCGATTTCGCGCGCGGCGGCAGTCTCAATGGTCTGGCGCCCTTCGGTATCGACACGGTGCCTGCCCATGGGCGATTCGCGGGGCATGGAAGAACGGTCGATCAGCGACGTATTCACGGCGTCCTGTAGATCGAGCGTTGCGTCGTCCAGTTGGCGGGCGCGATAGGCGATCTGGGTTTCAAGCCGTTGTCTCTCCCGCTCTTCCGGCGTTGCGCGGGCACGCGGGGACGTTTCCTCGCGCACCAGGCCCGCTTCGTTCATGGCCTCATCAAGGCGCTGCTGTGCCCGCTCATTGGCCGCCCTGATGCCACGCGCTTCGGCTTCCGCACGGCCGATGGCGAGTCCGATGTCATCCTGGACCGACTCGATAATCTGGCCGCGCTGGCGCTCCAAATCTGCCCGGCGCGCTGCGGTCAATCCGGGGGCATCCAGCTCATTCTGAATATCGCGCAAGAGCAGGCCCGTCGTTTCGTCCAGATGGCGGGAGATGATCTCCGGAAGCGCTTCGCTGATACGTTCCGCCTTCAGCCGGGCGGCATCGGCGCGATCTTGCTCAAGGCGTGCGTTCAGGCTGTCCAGCTCTGCCCGCTCACGGTTCACGCGGTTGACCAGAGGCGCAATCTCCGCATAGCGCGGCGAATTCGGATCGAAGAACGCCGGGTCCGTCCGCAGCACGGGCTCGACGTCCACATTGCGCCCTTCCGCCATCTGCGCCACGGCCGAGCGCAGCGCGCCTTCGCGAACCTCGGGGCTCAGCCGCCCCATGAAATCCGAGAGCGCCCCCATGCCCGTATGCAGGCCGCCGCCCAGCGCCGTGCCGAAGGCCACGTTCAGCAGGGAATCCAGCGCCCCGTAATCGGATTGATCCAATTCGGCGGCCGTCAGAATGATGGGCTCGACTGCCGCCGCGCCTACTGCGCCTTCCACCGCGCCGCGCCGCAGCCGGGCACCGGCCTTGCCGAACCGTTCCAGCCAGATGGCATAGCGCGACTGGCCGACGACGGGCACGAAGGCCGAGGCGACGTTGACGGGATCAATCGCGGACACGGCCAGCCCGGTAAGAAGCTGCGCGCCGAGGGTGCCGATGTCCTTCGAGGCGCGCGCCAGGCGGCTGCGCCGGGCGATCTCTTCCCGCTTCCGGCGGACGATGACGCCCACCGCGCCCATGCGCTCCGGCCGGTCGAAATGCAGCCCCAGCGCCCCGAAGCGTTCGTTCAGCTCTTCTGCGGGAACGACACTGCCGACGCTGCCCATGCGCTCCGCCTGCAGGCCCGCAATGCGCCCCAGCGCGCTGACCGGATTGTGCACGAACGCATCTTCCGCCGTCGCCGCAATGGCATCGGAGAACGGCGCGTCGAGCCGGTCGAGCGAATGGGTGGGGTCGCGCTGCAGCGGAGGTCCGGCAAGAGCCATCAGCGCACCCGCCTGACCGGGCCGGGCCGTGTGGCCTGCCTGCGGATGTCTTCGCGGCGCCCGCGCCCCGTGCCCAGCGCTTCAAGCTGATCGAAGGAAATATCGAACACCTGCGGCGCCTCGCCCGGATTGATCGGCCGCTCCATCACGGGCTGGCCCTGGCCGTCTACCAGGATCAGGCCCGTTTCATCCGGGTTGGTCACCCAGCGGCCGCGGCTGCGCAGATGCGAAACATAGGTGCGCCCCGCGTCTTCATCGCGGATCAGCGGGCTGTGGTGGGGCACGATGAAATTGTCGGGTTGCAGCCGCTCCTCAATCTCTTCGAGGCCAAGGCGCACGGCATCCGGATCGCGCCCGGCCGGCACCCGATACCTGCCTTCGAAGGTGTAATCCCCGAACATGGTTTCGAACGCCTTGCGCGCCGCGCCGCCCGTCTTTCCCTGCTCGATGGCGTATTGCGAGGCCAGCGCTTCTACCGAATCGGTCACCTTGCCGATCTGCGTCTGCGGCCAGCCCGAAGCGGCCAGGCTGGCGACAAGCTCCTGCTCCTGACCCGCCAGATCATCGCGAAGATCGTCCACCGCGCCCGTGCCCAGCTTGCCGACATTCTCGCGGAGCACCTTGGGATCTTCGAGGGCGGCTTTCGCCAGCAGGAATTGCGCATGGGGTTTGCCCTCGATCACGCCCACGCCATAGAGCGCCGCCGGGAAATCGTCTTCCTCGGCCAGCTCGGCCATGATGCGCGGGAAGTGTCCCCCGGACGTTTCCGAAATCTGCGCGATGCGCGCCACCGCGCCCGCCACACGGTTTTCATCATCCGGCTCGCCCACGATGCTGGCGGCCAGGCCGCGGCGCTGCCCCTCTGTCAGGAGCCGCGGATTGAAGGCCCCGAGGCGCTGCTGCTCCTCGATCAGTGAGGCGGCGGCATCTGCGAAAGCATCTTCGTCGCCTTCGTCCAGCGCCGTATTCAGATCCTCGACAAGCTCCGGGCTGGACTGCGCCACCTGCGCGGCCGGATCGCGGTCGAGCGTGCGCGCCACACGCCCGGCTTCCTTCTGCAGCGCACTCTGGATACGGGCATTGCGCGCCGCGCCGGGGCCTTCCACCGGGAACGAATTGATAATTTCCGCCCGCGTCTGCGGATCGGCGCCCTGGATCATCTTGAGCGCCTGCCCGGTCACCTTGGCGGCGGCGATTTCCTCGCTCAGCGCCGCTTCTTCGTCCGGCTCCAATCCGGCGAAGATGCCCGGATCGTTCCGGAAGGCCGAATCGTCATTGCCCGCCAGCAGGGTCGCCTTCCAGTCATCCGCGATCCGTTTTGCACGGCGGCGCCGGGCGCCGCGGGCCTTGCTGATCGCCGCCTGCCGCTCATTGATCAGCACCTTCTGATCCCGCACCCATTCCTCGCGCTGGGGCTCCGTCAGGCCGGGCAGCTTGTCGGCAATGGTCCGGGCGCGCTCGATGGCCGCCAGCTCGCCTTTCGTCTGGAAAACGCCCATCACGTCGCGCGATGAGGCTTCCAGCTTCGCACGGCTTTGTAGATTCCGCACCCGGACGTCCGCCTCTTCCTGCGAAAAGCCGAACAGCGGATTATTGACCAGAATGCCAAGCTGGGCCTTGTAATCGGCAGATATTTCCTGGAATTCAGGCGTGTCCGTGCCGCCATCGCGGGCCAGCGCCATCATCCGGCTTTCCTTTTCCCCCAGCGATGCGCGCAGGGCCCCTTCCTGCTTTTGCAGCTCGACCCGTTCGGCCCTGCGCTGAATACCGCTCGCCTGCCGCTGGGCCTCGCGGGCGGCGAGCTGAAACACCTGCGCGCTGAATCCGTGCTGGTCGTTATCGCGCATCTGCCGGGCGAAGGCCATCGCCTCGGCATTGAACGCCTTGGCATCGGTCGGATGCTTCTTGCGCAGCTCCGCGAGCTTCCCCTGTACCTTCGTCTCGGTTTCCGCCAGATAGGTCGCCATCGCCGCGTTCTCGCGCGCCGCAGCGTATTCCGGCAGCAGGCGCCCGAAAAACCCCGGCTCATCGACGTTGATGTTGCCGTCTTCGTCCACGCTGACGGACTTGGCGCCCGCCTCGGCGCCCTGATCCTTCAAGCCCTGATCGACGACATCGCGCAGCGCCGTGGCCGTATCGAGCACCTGCGAGAACGGGCTTTGCACCTGGCTGGTATCGAAGGGCGGGGGCGGTTGCGTGAAGCGCCGCGGCGTCCGCCTTACTGGTACGCGCGCCATTTATGCCGCCCCCGCCGCCACTTGGCCGATTTGCAGAAGATCCTGTGTCGTGCCGCGGATGAAGCCCTGCTCGGCCTCGAAAAGCCGCTGCCGCCGGTTCCGGGCGATGCGCAGCAGGCGCGACGTGCGCTCGCGTGTAATCTCCGTTTGCCCCGTTTCGCGCGTCCGGCGGCGCAGCCCCGCAGCCGTGGGCGCCGTGGGATCGCGCCCGCCTTCCGACAGCGCGGCGTCGATATTGCCCAGCGTTTCGGTCAGTTCCGAGG
>JBKHIN010000024.1:0-15034 GCA_046538635.1 Alphaproteobacteria bacterium | reverse complement strand
CCAGCGTTCCGGCCAGCGTTCCGGCGCACGGGGCGGCCGGGTCGGCGAAACTCAGACGCACGAGTACCGGCACGCGATGCACCATCGCGATGCCGACGGAACGCGTCTGCAGCACCTTCGCGCCCAGCGAGGCCATTTCCAGCATTTCCTCATAGGCGATCCTGTCAAGACGCCGGGCCTTCGGGACCACGCGGGGATCGGACGTGTAGATTCCGTCCACATCCGTGTAGATGTCGCAGCGGTCCGCCCCGAGCGCGCCTGCCAGCGCCACCGCCGAGGTATCCGAACCGCCCCGGCCCAGCGTGGTCGTGCGGTTGCCGGGGCCGATGCCCTGAAAGCCCGTGACCACGGCCACCTGACCGGATGACCCCGCAGAGAGGAGTTCGCGCCCGACGATTTCGGTGATGCGCGCCCTGCCATGCGCCCCGTCCGTGCGGATGGGAAGCTGCCAGCCCGCATAGGAGCGCGCCTGCACGCCCATGTCCTGAAGCACCATCGCCATGAGCCCGGCCGTGACCTGCTCGCCCGCCGAGACCACCGTATCGTATTCCCGCGGATCCTGAAGGCGGCCCGCCATTTTGGTGAAGGTGACGAGCCTGTCGGTCTCGCCCGCCATGGCCGAAACCACGGCCACAACCTCGTTGCCGGCGGCGCGTTCGCGCCTGATATGCGCGGCAGCGTGGCGTATACGGTCCATATCCGCCACCGACGTGCCGCCGAATTTCATCACCAATCGGGCCATGACCCTACTATTGCACAGGTTTGTTCCGGCCGCCCTTGCCGCGGCTTGCCAACGGGCCAACTACTGATGCATGAAAGCCACGTCCTACATACACCAGCGAGCGTTGGCGTGCCATGACTTCTGACCCGCAATCCCGGACCGGCGCCCGGAGCGCGGCCCCGCCTTCCGTCGATCCGGAGGAGGTGGAGCGCTTTTCGAAGCTGGCGGCGGAATGGTGGAACCCGGCAGGCAAGTTCAGGCCGCTGCATGTGTTCAACCCCGTCCGTCTCGCCTTCATTCGTGACGAGGCGGCCCGCCGCTTCGGCCGCGATACGACCGTGCCGCGCCCCTTCGAGGGCCTGACCCTGCTCGACATCGGCTGCGGGGGCGGCCTGCTGTCAGAACCCATGACCCGGCTGGGCTTCCGGGTTACGGCCGTCGACGCCAGCGAGGCCAATATCAAGACCGCCACCATCCATGCACGGGAGCAGGGCCTCGACATCGATTACCGGCATGGCAGCGCGGAAGCGCTCGCCGGGGAAAATGCCCGCTTCGACGTGATCCTGAACATGGAGGTGGTGGAGCACGTCGCCGACATGCAGGGATTCCTGCACGCCTGCGCTTCCATGGTGGCGCCGGGAGGCATGATGGTCATTGCCACGCTCAACCGCACGGCCAAGGCCTGGGCGCTGGCGATTGTGGGCGCGGAATACGTACTGGGCTGGCTGCCAAAGGGAACGCACCAACACAGCAAGTTCGTCCGTCCGCTCGAACTGCGCGACGCGCTGGAAGGCACGGGGCTCAGGGTCCGCCCGCCCGTGGGCGTGAGCTACAATCCGCTCGCGGGGCGCTGGCGGCTCTCCGGCGATACAGACGTCAATTACATGGTCGTATGCGAACGGGAAACGGGCTGACGATGCCCCGGCAGCCGTATCGGACGTCAGCCGGCAGACGGCCGTTGATGCCGGCGGCAATGGAACGCTGAGTATCGAAGAGTTTCGAACATTGCACCACTGCTGAGCGTAACGGGAACGAAACGGTCCGTGTGCGGGCCGGCCAGCCGGTATTCGGGAGAAACCGCCCGTTATCGATTGTCCGGTAAAGGTCAGGCTGGCGCACGCCGGCGGATGCAGGCGCAGAACCGGATCCGCTTGGCCGCCAGAAATACGGGGGCGTCGGCCGGCCGCACGGATGAGCTGTCCGCCGGCCGGAGCAGGACTTCCGGCATGGTGGGAGACAATTCCTCCCGCCGCGCCACGCTGGTGCGGTATACGGAACATTTGCCCGGACGGTTTGCAAATGAAACCGGCCGCGAAACGGCCCCGGAAATCTCTTTATCAGTATGGAAATCGACACCGGCGGCGGGCGCGGTGGCGGGCGCCATACTATGAAGAGACGCCCTTTCAGGAAACCTGATCATTTCGATCGCACTTCCGGGAACCGGCCGGTGAGCGGACCGTTTTCGTGGTGACGCAGCACCTGATGACGGGTGCTGAGTACCAGTAAACCCTGAAAGTAGGAGAGTATCGTATGGATCTCAAAAAGCCTCTGAGTCTCGTTGCCGCGCTTGGTTTCGCCGCCTCGCTGACCTGCGCCTCAGCCTTTGCCCAGCAAGCGGGTGAGGTCGAGCAAATGCCCGAAGCCCAGCAGAAGGAGATCGAGCAGCTCGAGTTCGAGCAACTCGACCAGAATCAGGACCAGCAGGTCAGCAAGGAAGAGTTCCTTCAGCAAGGCACGGAAGAAGGCTTCGAGGAAGCGGACCGGAACGATGACGGCGTGATCACGCAGGAGGAACTCGAGCAGGCCAAGCAGGAACGGCAAGAGCAACAACAAAAGCAGCAACAGCCCGAATAAGAACGGCATGAAGCCGGGCATGGCGGGACGGACGTCCCGCCATGCGTTTGCGGCGCGGTTTCCGGTTAAACCGCCACCATACTGAATTATCGTTACGCCTTTACGGTAACCAGGCGGCGATTTTCGCGTCCCCCACAAATCCGCAGTCGAAACAAACTTCATTCCGTAGACGGATCGCTGCTACTGTGCTGCTCGCCGCCCCGTGCCTGGAAGTGCGGCTGCCCTGCACCGGCTTCCGGGGGCGCCCGCGGCCTCGCAATTTGCCCTGACGGCTTGGTGGAACTAATCGGTATTCGGATCGTTTTCGGGCAGACGGGGCGTCCGGAGAAGAAGCTCCGGATGCCACCGGGAATCTTGGAAAATGGAGAGTATGGATATGATTGACAAGAAGTCCGTGCCGCTGACTGTTGCGCTCGGTTTCGCCGCTTCACTGGCCTTCGCGCCGGCCTTCGCCAGCTCGCATCAGGGCGGTGGTTATGAAAAAGAGGACCGCGCGCAAATGCAGGACGAAGAGCGGCAGCAACCCAGGGCCGAGGGGAAAGAGCGCGTCCGCACCCGGGTTGAGGCAATCGGTTATGATGTCGAGCAGATCGACAAGGACCGGAACCAATTCGTGACGGAGGAGGAATACAGCGAATGGCGCCAGTCCCTCTTCGAAAATCTGGACGCCGACCAGAACGAAGAGCTGAGCGTGCTGGAATATATCGTCCTGAATCCCACAAGGTTGGAGCCGAAACTGCTTCAGGCCCGTTTCGAGAAGCTGGACGAGGACGATGACGGAAAGGTCACCAAGGAGCAGTATCTGCAGAAAACGCAGAATGTGTTCCAGGAGATCGACCAGGACAATGACGGCAAGGTGAGCAACGACGAACTGAGCGATGCTCTTCTTGGCCGCGGTTGATCCGTGCACAGCAACGGCCGGCGGGCAACCGTGCCCGCCGGTTTTCCCGGCACCTCAGTGTGGCGGCCAGACGAGCAGGATCATGGGAATCGACACCGCGACGATCAGCACCTCCAGCGGCAGCCCCACCCGCCAGTAATCCCAGAAATGATAGCCGCCCGGCCCCATGACCAGGGTATTCGACTGGTGGCCGATGGGCGTAAGAAAGGCGCAGGAGGCGCCCACGGCGACACTCATCAGGAACGGATCCGCATTCGCCTGGGTCGTCTGTGCGACGCTCATCGCAATGGGCGCCATGATGAGCGCCGTCGCGGCATTGTTGACCAGATCCGACAGGAACATGGTCACGACCATGATCAGCATAAGGATGACCCAGGGCGGCGTGCCTTCCGTCAAACCCAGCAAGCCCTGCGCCATGAGATCCGTCGTGCCTGTATTCTGGAGCGCCTGGCCCACGGGAATCATGGCGCCCAGAAGGACGATCACGGACCAGTCGATGCTCCGGTAGAGTTCGCGCAGATTGAGGATGCCCAGGAGGACATAGGCCAGCACCGCGCCCAGAAACGAAACCGCAATGGGCAGCACGCCCAGGGCGCTGAGCAGAATGGCGCCGGCGAAAATACCGGTCGACGTCAGCAGCCGCCGCGGCTCGCCCAGTCTCAGATTCCGTTCCGGCAGCGGCAGGAGGCCCAGATCGGCCAGTCTATCCGTACCGAGATCGCCTGCCCCCTGCAGAAGAAGAATATCGCCCGCCTGAATGCGCCTGTCCTTGAGGCGCTGCACGCGCTGCCCCGCGCGGCCCAGGGCCAGAATGCGCAAGGTGTAGCCCGACCGCCAGCCGATGAAATTGGGCGGGCGCCCTTCGAGCGGCGAGCCGGGCGTGACCACGGCCTCCATCAGCTTGCCGCGCCCCGATTCGATCTTCTCGCGGCCCGCCGTGCCCTCGGCGGCGAGTTCAAGCCCGTGATCGTCGAGAAAAGCCGCGAGGTCCTTGGGATCCGCACGCAGCAGCAGCCGGTCGCCGGGACGCACCACATGCCAGCGCCTGGGATCGCGCGGCTCTTCATGACCGGCCGGAACCACGCCCGCGATGAGGACATCGTCGCCCGACGCATGATCCACCTCATGCAACGGTTTTCCGGCAAAGTCGGAGTCCTCGCCCACCTCGGCCTCGGCGATATAATGTTCGATCTCGAACAGTTCCTCCGGCGGCTTGCGCCCGATACGCTCCCGGGGAATGAAGCGCCAGCCGATCAGCCCCATGAACACGACGCCCGCCAGCGCCACCGGCACGCCCACGGGAGCGAAATCGAACATGCGGAAGGGTTCGCCCATCGCCTCGGCCCGGAAAGTCGCGATGATGATGTTGGGCGGCGTGCCGATCATGGTCATCAGCCCGCCCAGAATGGAGCCGAAAGCCAGCGGCATGAGGAGCAGCGCGGGGGAAAGGTTCTTCTCGCGCGCACTTGCCAGCGCGACGGGCAGCAGAATGGCCAGCGCACCGACATTATTCATGAAAGCGGAAGCCACCGCGACCACGCCGGAAAGCACCACGATCTGGGAAAGCGGCGTGGTCGTCAGTGGCCTGATCTTCGCCGTGATCAGGTCGACCACTCCCGAGTTGCTCAGCGCACGGCTTATGACAAGCACGGCGGCTACGGTGATGACCGCCGGGTGGCCGAACCCTTCCAGCAACCGGTTCTGCGCCACCAGGGGCTCGCCCGTGAGAAGCCCGGCCAGCGCCACGGCGATGAGCGCGGTCACGGCCACGACGTCATGCCGGAAGCGTCCCCAGGCGAACAGCCCGAGCGCCAGAGCGAGGATGGCGAAGGCGGCGATCTGGTTGGCGGTCATAGGCCTGTGGAACCCGTGTGCCATTCCTTGAGGCGCACGGTCATCTCCTCTCCGTACTCGCGCATCTTTGTCTGCCAGACCGGCAGGCGCAGAAACCGGTCGTCCTTATCCATCACCGGCCGGCGCACGAAGTATTTTACATCCTCGTCGGGCTTCATGCGCCGGCGCACATCCATCGGCATCCAGGGATAGATTCTGATGGCGGTGACGGGAGCGCCGGTCAGCCAGGGCGGGCCTGCGCGCACCGGTTCGATGGCCCGAATCTGATCCCAGTTCAGCGCTCCGACATTGTCCATATGCACGACCAGCCCGCTTCTCGTGGCCTCCCAGAACACCTTGCGCTGACGGGCCCGGCCCAGCGCCTGAAGAATACCCCAGCCGATCAGCAGCGCGAATATCACCAGCCCGAAGGCGGCGGCCGCGGATACACTTCCATCATCGTCGAACAGGTTGCCGATCGCCGGCAGGATAACGCTGAAGGCGCCCGCCACCGCGGCGGCGAAGGCCTGTGCCGCCCCCTCCACCGGTTCCACGACGATATGGTTCGGGTCGGGCAGTTCCGTACCGGGGGTGCCGTCCCGCCCGGACCCTTCCTCCCGCGCCGTCTCCGGCCGGTTGCTGCGCGGCTCCATGTGCAGACCGACTCCCCCACAGGCGAAATTCATCAGCGGGACAGACAATACGCCCGTAGCGCCGCATCGTTCAAAGGAGCGCCGCCGCGGGATCCTCCCTAACCCAGTTCATCCGCGAACGCACGAACATCGCCGATGAAGGCGTCCGGGCGCTCAAGGGCGGCGAAATGGCCGCCCGTCTCCATCTCCGTCCAGCGCGTCACATTATAGCTGCGTTCCACCTGGCTGCGCGGCGGCCATTTGATGAAGTCGTGCGGGAAGACGGCGCAGGAAGTGGGCTTTTCGAGCCGCGTTCCCGGCGCCAGCGGGCTTCCGTAGCCATCCTCGAACAGGCCCCGGTAAAGCCAGGAGGCCGTGTTGAAGGTGCGCGTGACCAGATAGATCATGACATTGGTCAGAAGCTGGTCCTTCGTGTACGCGCTTTCGATTTCCCCGTTCTCGAGATCGGACCAGCCGTGGAACTTCTCCACGATCCATGCGGCCGTGCCCACGGGCGAATCCATCATGGCGGAGGCCAGCGACAGCGGCTTCGTGGACTGCACCCGGAAATACGCGCCTTCCGCCTCGAACATGGCGCGGCTGGCGGCGGCATGTTCCTCTTCCGCCTTGCTTTGCGGCGTCACGCCGGGCGACTGCCAGCCGGGCATGTTGAGATGGACCGCGCGGCAGGCGGGCGCGTCGAGGCCCAGATACGCTGAAATCATTGCGCCCCAGTCGCCGCCCTGGGCGATATAGCCGTCATACCCGAGCACCTCGCTCATCAACTTGCCGAAATACGCCGCCTGGCGGCGCGGCCCGATGGGGCGTTTTGGCTTTCCGGAAAATCCGTATCCGATCAAAGACGGCACCACGACGTGGAATCCGCGGCCTTCTTCTCCGAACCGGCCCGGATGCGCAAGCCGTTCCACCACATGCAGGAACTCGAAAAACGACCCCGGCCAGCCATGCAGCAGAATGAGGGGCACCGGATCGGGCCCGGAGCTGCGCTCATGCAGGAAATGGAGGGGAAGGGTCTCGCCTTCCACCTCGACGGGCGCCGTGTACTGAGGAAAACGGTTGAGGCCGGCTTCCGCCGCACGCCATTCGAACGCTTCCGTCCAGTAGGCGCACAGCTCCCTGAGATATTCGGGATCCACGCCATATGCCCAGCCGCCTCCTTCGGGGGCCTCGAACCATTCGTAATCGCGCACCCGCGCCATGATGGCATCGAGGCGCTGTTGGGGGATGTCGATTTTGAACGGCGGCGGCGCGGCCATGCGTTCCTCCTTTCCGGGGCGCCCGCGAAGTATGGCAGGCCGGGCGGCAAACACAAACCCGGCGCCCTGCCGCTCACGCCGCCTTCAGAGTCTTGCGGAAATGCCCGGCAATGTTCTTGGCGATGAGGTCCGGCCGCTCGACATTGGTGCTGTTGAAAAGCACGGCCACGGTGATGTCTTCCTCCAGGAAGCGCAGCATGATGCTGGAAAAGCCGAGAATGCCGCCGGAGTGGCCCATGGCCGGATGCCCCTCCACCTGCGGCAGAAACCAGCCATGGGAAACGCCGTGCTGCGCGCCGTTCTTGACGGCCCTTGCGGGCAGCTTCACCGGCGTGCATAACAGCTCGGTCACTTCGGACGGCAGGTGGCCGTGCCCGTGCAGCGCCGCCTCCCATTTCACCAGGTCGGCGACGGTGGACAGGAGAGCGCCCGCCGACCAGACACGGCTGGGCGCGTGATAGTCGCGGTTCTCCAGCGCTTCCTCTCCCGCCACATAGCCGGCAGCCCGGTTGGGAACGACCGCGCACAGATCGTTCATCATCGTATCCGTCATATCGAGCGGGTCCAGGATACGCTCCACGAGGACCTCGGCGAACTCCCGGCCCGTGATCTTCTCCACCGCCAGGCCCAGAAGAATATAGCCTGTGTTGTCGTAATGATGATCCGTACCCGGCTTGTAGAGGAGGCCCTGCTCCGAGACGAGAGCGATGATCTCCTGGGGGCTCCATTCGCGGCGGGTTTCTTCCCAGAATCGCTCCTCCGCAGTATAGGAAGGCAGGCCGGAAACATGGGTGAGAATGTGGCGCGGGGTTACGTCCTTCCAGGCGCCGGGCAGCCCCTCCACATATTCCGTAATTGGACCGTCCAGTTTCAGTTTGCCTTCATGCGCGAGCAAGAGCACCAGCGCGGCGGTGAACGTCTTGGTGAGAGAGGCCACTTCATAGACGGTCCGGGAGGAGGCGGCCACGCCGTGCTCCAGATTCGCCATGCCGTAGCCGGCTAGAAAAGCCCTGCGGCCGCCGATGGCCACGCCGACGGAGAGACCGGGGATGGCCTGCCGGTCCATGATCTCCCGCACATAGTCGCCGATCACGTTTTCGCTCCCTGCCGAACCCGCATCCCCCCGGCCGCGCGATTATGCGGAAAGTTTCGCCCAAGGCAAACATGCCGTGATGCGAAGAAGATGAACGGGAGATGAACGACTCCGCGAAATGGCGTTCAGGCGCAATAGGTTACGATGGCCGGAGCGGTTCGCGGCGAGCGCCGAATCCGGTTCGCTTGAGCCTTACTCAGACCGTGGCGCCGACGCGGCCGTGGCAATGTTTGAACTTCTTGCCCGAACCGCAGGGACAGGCGGCGTTGCGCGGCACCTTGCCCCAGGTGCCGGGATCGTTGGGATCGACCGCGGCGCCCGGCTGGCGGGTGCGCCGCACCGGTTGTTGACGGGGCGCAGGTTCGTCGAAATCGGCGTCGTCCTCGCCCAACAGCGGATCGAAGTGATGGGCGTGCATCTGGCGGCGCGGCATGTCCAGTTCGGGCGGCTCGGTGACGATATCCACCACCATGAGCTGGTGCGTCACCTCCTGGCGCAGCCGCGTGAGCAGGTGCTCGAACAGCGCGAAGGCCTCCGACTTGTACTCGTTCAGCGGATCGCGCTGGGCGTAGCCGCGCAGGAAGATCGAACCGCGCAGATGGTCGAGCTGCTGAAGATGTTCGTACCAGTCCCGGTCGATGGTCCGCAGCAGGATCGACTTCTCCACCTGCCGCATGATATCGGGCGAGAAGCGCGCGCTCTTCTCCGCCATGTGCCGGTCGGCCGCCTTGATCAGGCGGTCGCATACCTCCTCGTCGGCGATGCCTTCCTCGGCCGCCCATTCCTTCACGGGCAGCTCGAAGCCGAAGGTCCGCTTGACCTCTTCGTGAAGACCTTCCGTATCCCATTGTTCCGGATACGCCTTTTCCGGGATGTGCTCGCGCACCATGTCGCGGATCACTTCGTGGCGCATGTCCGTGATGACATCGCTCAGATCCTCCGACTTCATCATTTCGATGCGCTGGCCGAAGATGACCTTGCGCTGGTCGTTCATGACGTTGTCGTATTTGAGGATATTCTTGCGCGCCTCGAAGTTGCGGTTCTCCACCTTCTCCTGCGCCTTTTCGAGCGCCCGGTTGATCCAGGGGTGGACGATGGCCTCGCCCTCCTCCAGGCCCAGCCGCTGAAGAAGACCGTCCATGCGCTCGGAACCGAAAATGCGCATGAGGTCGTCGTTCAGGCTCAGGAAGAACTTCGAACGCCCCGGGTCGCCCTGGCGGCCCGTCCGGCCGCGCAACTGATTGTCGATCCGGCGGCTTTCGTGACGTTCCGTACCCACTACATAGAGGCCGCCTGCCTCCAGTGCGATTTTTCTCTTGGCTTCGATCTCTTCCTTGATTTTCTCGATCTTCTTTGCCCGGAGTTTCTCGTCCTCGATGTCCGCGGTTTCCCGGGCGACGCGCATGTCGAAGTTGCCGCCGAGCTGGATGTCGGTGCCGCGGCCCGCCATGTTGGTGGCGATGGTCACCGTGCCCGGCACGCCGGCCTCCGCGATGATCAGCGCCTCCTGCTCGTGGTAGCGCGCGTTCAGCACGTTGTGCTTGATCTTCTTCTTCTTGAGAAGCGATGAGACGTATTCGGACTTTTCGATGCTCGTGGTGCCCACCAGAATGGGTTGCTTGCGCTTGTGGCAATCGACGATGAGATCGATAATGGCCTCGTATTTTTCGTCCTTCGAGCGGTAGACCTCGTCGTCCTCGTCCACGCGCGCAATGGGCAGATTGGTGGGAATTTCGCGAACCTTGAGGCCGTAAATATCCTCGAATTCCGCCGCCTCGGTCATGGCCGTGCCGGTCATGCCCGCCAGCTTGTCGTACATGCGGAAATAGTTCTGGAAGGTGATCGAGGCCAGCGTCTGGTTTTCCGGCTGGATGGGGACGTTCTCCTTGGCCTCCAGCGCCTGGTGCAGCCCGTCGGAATAGCGCCGCCCCTCCATCATGCGGCCGGTGAACTCGTCGACGATGACCACCTTGCCGTCCTTGACCAGATAGTCCTTGTCCCGCTGGAACAGCTTGTGCGCCTTGAGCGCCTGGTTGACGTGGTGGACCACCGAGACATTGGCGATGTCATACAAGTCTTCGCCCTGAAAGATCGGTTCGGCGCGCGGGTCCTCTTCCAGGCGCTTTTCGTCCAGCTCCGTGAGCATGGCCTCGATGGCCTCGTTGCCCTCCTCGGTGAGGACCACGGTGCGCTGCTTTTCGTCGATCTCGTAATGGTCTTCCTCGAGCCGCGGAATGAGCGTGTCGATCACCCGGTAGAATTCGGTCTGGTCCTCGGTGGGGCCGGAAATGATCAGCGGCGTGCGCGCCTCGTCGATGAGGATGGAGTCCACCTCGTCCACGATGGCGTAGGCATGGCCGCGCTGGACCATTTCGTCCAGGCTGTACTTCATGTTGTCGCGCAGATAGTCGAAGCCGTATTCGTTGTTGGTGCCGTAGGTGACATCCGCGGCATAGGCTTCGCGCCGCTGGGCGTCCGACAGGCCGTGAACGATGCAGCCGACCTTCAGCCCGAGGAAGCGGTAGATCTGCCCCATCCATTCGGCGTCGCGCTTGGCGAGATAGTCGTTTACGGTCACGACGTGAACGCCGCGCCCCGTGAGGGCGTTCAGATAGACGGCCAGCGTGGCGACCAGCGTCTTGCCCTCGCCGGTCTTCATCTCGGCGATCATGCCCTCATGCAGCACCATGCCGCCGATGAGCTGAACGTCGAAATGGCGCTGGCCCAGAGTGCGCTTGGCCGCCTCGCGCACCGTGGCGAAGGCTTCCACCAGAATGTCGTCGAGGGAATCGCCCTGCGCCAGCCGTTCCTTGAAAACGTCCGTGCGGGCCTTGAGCTCGCCGTCGCTTAAGGCTTCGATCTCGGCTTCCAGCCCGTTGATCGCCTCGACCCGGCCGCGATAGGCCTTCAGACGGCGTTCATTTTCCGTTCCGAAAACGCGCTTGGCGAGCGTTTCCAAGCCCAACATAGGTCATTCCCTTACGTTCTTGGCGCGCCGGCGCTTTCCTAAACCGCGCGCGGTTCAATTCGTGCGGCACTTTACAGAGGGGACGAGCCGCCCGCAAAGGCTTCGCGCGAACCGGCTCCCACAGACACAGCCGACGCGGCTGAGATAAGAACCGTACCAAAGCATGTCAACGCAGCCGCCGTCGCCCCGAAACCTGACCTCCACGCAATTGAGCCACCGCGCCCGCCCGTTTATAATTCAGGAGCCGTCCGATCCAATCACGCCTGCCGCGGAAAGCGCGAGGACCGCACCATGCAGCCAAGATATGCGCGCATCGCCCTGGCGGTAGCGTTCGCCTTGCTGGTGATTTCCGTCGTCATGGCGTTTGTCGGAACGGAGCTTGTCTTTATGCTTCGCGGTTGAGTCGGCCGCTGCTCTCCGCGGCGGCGGACCGAACCTCCTAACGCTCACTCACAAGGCTCAGGCTAGTCACGCATGGCGAAGCGACCGAAGAAGACCGCTCCCAAACCGGCTGCGAACCGGCCCGCGTCCCCGCGCCGCGACATCCAGACCCTGCTTAATCCCATGGCCGCGGCCCTGCGCGGCGCCGTGCTCCGCCAGGGCGAGGCGGAGCGAACGCCCGTAAAACCCCTCCCCCGGCCCCCGGCCCGCAAGACGCCCGCCCGCACCGCGCGGCGCCTGCCGCCGCGCTCCCCTCTGGCGCCCGCCTCCTTTCCGAAAATGCCGCCCGTGGCGGGCGTGGAACTTGTGGCGCTGGAAGCCGGCATCCGTTACCGGGGCCGCCCGGACCTGCTGGCGGCATTCATGCCGCCGGGAACCTCGGCAGCGGGGGTTTTCACCCAGTCGAAGACCGCCGCCGCGCCGGTGGACTGGTGCCGCAGCAATCTCGACGGCAATGGCGGCGGCGGCAAGGCGCGGATGCTGGTGGTCAATGCGGGCAACGCCAACGCCTTCACCGGAAAGGCCGGTAACGAGGCCGTCAAGGCGATCGCCGCCGAAGGCGCGCGCATCGCCAGAAGCCGGCAAAAGGACGTGTACATTGCTTCCACCGGCGTGATCGGCGAAAGGCTGCCCGCGCACAAGATCACCGCCCGGCTGGAAGGCATGCGCAAGCGCGCCCGCTCCGACCGCTGGCAGGAGGCGGCCGACGCCATGCGCACCACGGATACCTTCCCCAAGGGCGCGACCGCGACGGCGCTGATCGACGACGTTCCGGTCACCATCAACGGCATCGCCAAGGGTTCCGGCATGATCGCCCCCGACATGGCGACCATGCTGGCCTTCATCTTCACGGACGCCTCGATCCCGCCCGCCGTCCTGCAGACCATGCTCTATATGGGCACGCGGGACAGCTTCAACGCCATTACGGTGGACGGGGACACTTCCACCAGCGACACGGTCATGCTGTTCGCCACCGGCGCCGCCCCGGGCCACGGCGCCGTCACGCGCGCGGGCGACCGGCGTCTCGCCGACTTCCGCCGCAAGCTGAACGCCGTGATGCGCGACCTGGCGCTGCAGATCGTGCGCGACGGGGAAGGCGCGACAAGGCTGGTGCGCGTGGAGGTGACGGGCGCGGCGAGCGCCAAGGCCGCGCGCAACATCGCCCTCTCCATCGCCAATTCGCCGCTGGTGAAAACGGCGGTCGCGGGGGGCGATCCCAACTGGGGGCGCGTGGTCATGGCCGTGGGCAAGGCGGGGGAAGCGGCGGACCGGGACAAGCTGTCGATCCGTTTCGGCGAGCACGAGGTGGCCCGGGACGGCCAGGCGGCGCCCGGCTACCGGGAATCGGAGGTCGCCGCCTATATGAAGGGCCGGGAAATCGCCATCGGCGTGGATGTCGGCGTGGGCCGGGGCCGTGCCAGGATCTATACGTGCGATCTGACGCAGGAATACATCAAGATCAATGCGAGTTACCGAAGCTGAACGGCGCCCTTGTCCGCATACGGACCGTTCCGCCGCCACCCGTACCGGGGCGGGAGTCTGCGCGCGGTTACAGCGGGAGCGTGCCCGGACATGAAACCTCTGGTGCTCGTGGCCGCCTGCGCCCTCATCGATCCGGACGGACGTGTGTTGATTGCGCAACGCCCGGCCGGGAAAACAATGGCAGGCTTGTGGGAGTTTCCGGGCGGAAAAGTGGGTGAAGACGAAACGCCCGAACGGGCGCTGATTCGGGAGCTGAATGAAGAACTCGGCATATCCGTGCCCAAGGCATGTCTTTCACCTTTTGTTTTCTCCTCATATGCGTACGAATCGTTCCATTTGCTGATGCCCCTCTATCTCACGCGGAAGTGGGACGGCATTCCGCGCCCCCTCGAAGGCCAGGCTCTGAGATGGGTGCGGCCACAATCCCTGCGTGATTTCGCCATGCCGCCAGCCGACACGCCGCTCGTGGCGCATTTGATCGACTTGCTCGCCTGAGCTACCTTGGATAGGGTGGCATGGGGTAGTGAAAACGGGTGACGGAAGATCGGTTCCGGTTGCTTGTGGATGTTCTTCAAAGACCTGAAGTAAAGGCTTCGCCTTTGAAGAATTTCAGCAGCTAGGGCGGTTTCAGTGCGATGATGAAAAAGGCGTGGATCTGGGCCGTGATGCGCATGCGCACACTGGCCGGGGACGAGCGGGGCGCGAACATGGTGGAATACGCGCTGCTGATCGCGGTCGCAATTCTGGTGGTGCTCGTCGCCGTCCAGAATTTTTCGAACGCGTTCATCGAGGCCACGAACTTCATGTCGAGCGAAATCAAAAACGCAGTCGGTACATAACAGGCAGATCCCGGGCGGCGGCATTCCGTTTCAGGACGGCTTCGCGTTCAGCGCATCCGCGAGACGCGACACGGCGCTCCCCGGCCTGAGCGGTTTCTGCTGGCTCTCATGGGGCGACCAGCCGGCGGCATAGACCAGTTCGAAGCTCGCCGGAACACGCCCGTCCTCCTGCCGGTGCTCCGCCTCATATTCAGCACACATACGAAACAGGGTTTCGCGGCGCATGGGCCTGCGCTGCCGGCCGTGCAGGACATTGGTTTCGCCCATGCCCCGCAGGTCCTGCAAAAGTCGGAACACGGAAGGATAGCGCACCGTCAGCCGGTCCGAGTCGGCGACGGGCAGGGCGAATCCGGCGCGGCCGAGCAGATTGCCCAGTTCGCTGACATCCACGAAGGGCGACACCCTGGGGCTCGCCCCGCCCTCGCAGGCCGCCTCCGCAGAAAGCAGCGCACCGCGCAACTCCCGGAGGGTTTCCGGACCGAAAAACACGCCCAGAAAAAGGCCGTCGGGCTTGAGGGCGCGGCGGAGCTGGATAAGTGCGCCCGGCACGTCGTTGACGGCGTGGAGAGACAGGATGCTGACGATGAGGTCAAAACTGCCTTCGGCGAAGGGCAGGCGCTCCTCGTCCGCCGCCACCGGCAGGCCGCCGCCCTCCGCCCGGCGGGCCATGCCGAAGGAGAGATCGGACAGCGCCGTCAGCTCGGGCGGCGTTTCGGGACGCCACGCCTCCAGAAACGCGCCCCGGCGGCCGCCGAGGTCGAGCACGCGCGCAAAGCGCCGGTTGACCGCGGCCAGCCGTTCGGCCACGTCGCCGGCGGCATGGCGCAGCAGAAAATCATGCTCCGGCAGGTTGGGAGCCGCGCGCTCGCGCCGTTGCCGCAGCACCTGCCGGTCGAAAATCAGGGGCGGGCTCATGGCCAACAAATAGTGCCTGACGCCGCAGCGTGCTACAGAAGGATGAGAAGAGAGTGCAAAGAAGCGAGGGATGAGAGG
>JBKHIN010000416.1:0-2740 GCA_046538635.1 Alphaproteobacteria bacterium | reverse complement strand
GAAATGGCAAATCGATCCGGGCTCCCTGTCACCGGATCGGCGCCAAAGGCGACGCCGGACTTCTCGGCATTTACCATCACCTGAAAGAGAACGGCCGGGGCCCGCGCGGAGCCAAGGCCGTGCGTCCGGCGATATGCGACGACGCCGGGCGCAAAGCCCGACCGCCAGACCGAAAGCGCCGCTTCAGGAACGTCTTTCGGCTTTACGTTCAACAGGCTGACGAACTGCCCCGCAAAGGAATATTCCTCGCCATCCTCATCCACGCATGAAGAGCGGACAGCGAGAAGCCCGTCCGGCCCTGCCAGCGTCCGGGCAGCCTCGATCAGGGAAGCCACTGTTTCAGGCGGCAGTACGGGAGCCGTTTGGGCATCACCGCCGTCCGGAGCTGCAGACCGCCCGAATGCTTCGGCCGTAAGCACGAACCAGGGCGGCACCCGCCCCAACGCCGCGAGTTTCGCCAATCCGGCCGCCTTGCCGCCGATGACGGCTCGACCCTCATCACAATCCGTATACCAAATAAGCCGAGCTGGTTTGCTCATGGCGTATTTCCTCACAGACCGGCAAGCGCCAGCATGAACATCAGTGCCATCACCCAAAGGCCGGAAAACACTTCAAACACGGACGAAAAGACGGGAAGCGGCCGCTTCAGCCGGAGCATAGCCAGAACTGACGCGGCGGCGAGCCCGGCGCCGGCGGCGACACCCGTCGGCCATGGCGTACCGAGCAGCGCGGCCGTCCACAGAGCGAGAATCGCCGCCGCGCAGGCCGCCGACAGCCAGACGCCAACGGCAAGCGGCGCGCCCCAAAGTGCCGTATATGTTTCGACGCCCGGCCGCTCCTGCTCCCTCGTCCGGATCTTGCGCCCGGTCTCGAGAAGTATTCCCCCCGCCAAGGACAGAGCGCAGAACACCCAGACCCCGGCGGAGGCAAGGAGCGCAGGCAAGCGATTCGATCCTTCCGGCGCCGCGGCCGCCATGGCGAACAGGGCAAGCAGGGGCATGATCATCATGTGGGAGGCCATGTAGTGAGCTGGCCGCAGCCTCAGCCAGCCGCCCGCGAAAAACTCCACTGACATCAGGGCGAACCAGAGCCAGATCGCCCCAAGCAACGGCACCAGACGAATGTCGATTGCCAATACACAAAGGAGCTGAAGGACGGCGGCGCCGATGCCCAGGCGCCTCAGTTCCTCCAGCGTGACGAGCCCGCGCGGCACCGGCCTCTCCGGCCGGAAGCGCGCGTCGATAGCAGCGTCCTTGAACTCGTCGGCGACGCGCAGCAGGAAGAATTGGCAGAACAATACGAGTCCCGCCGCCGGGACGACAGAAATCGCGGCCGCTTGACCGGGCCCGGCAAAGGTCGCGCCGCAAGCCGCAGCCGCGACTGTGAACACGGCTGTGGACAGCCCGTGTGCAATGAGAGGAAAGCGTTCCCGTTGGTAAACCCAGAGACGGTAAACGAGGGACAGAGATCCGCTCCGGCCGGGCACTGGCGCGACGGTGGGATGACGTTCGGAGTCAACTCGCCCTTCTTCTCGCGCCATGACCAATACCTCCCGCATTTCCGCTATCCGCCGTGAGTTGCGGGCAGCGCCTGCCGGTTGCAGCGTCCGTACGTCTGGCACGCGTCCGTCAAACGGGCGTCAATCAAAAGGCCGGAGGCCGCAAAATGGGCGTGATTAATGCGTGAGTAAGGGCTCTGGGGTTTTGTGCTCCTCGGACGCGATTAGTGGCGGCCCAAAATCGGCGGGGAACGGACGAGGCCGCATCTCAAGCGGCGTTCGACGGGCCCGTCAGCCACCGGCCGCTCCCGGTCTCGCAAGCGCTCAAAGGGGCGGACCGCGCCGGGCATGCACTTGCAGTACAAACTGTTACCTATGTCTCCGGACTGGACATGGCCTTGTCTGGTTGCGGGGGTGCGCAACCAGATACGATCATTTGCGTGCAACCGCTTGATGAACTGGCGCTTGCGCATGTGGCGCTCGCGGATGGCGCCAAGGCGGCATGAGAAATCGGCGGCGGTGCCCTGCTCGGCGGCAATCTCTTTGAGGTCAACGAGCAAGGCCGCAGGGTTTTTTCATCCGTATGCGTGCAACTTGCTACCGGGCGACGGTCATCAATTCATAGATGGCGATGCCGATGAAGGTCCCGGCGATATAGCCGAAAATGCCTGTCATAATGCCCGGCAATACCAGGTGGCGCCAGCCGAACAGGATGGCCACGGCGGCGGCGATCGGCGGGCCGGCGATGCAGGCGAGCGAAATCACGACGATCTCGGCATGGCTGAGCTTGAGCAACCTGGCCGCGGCCAGCAGGACGGCGATATGCACCACGAAGATCGACGCCACCAGGAAGAATATCTGCCACGCCGCCCCCAGCATGGCGGAGACGTCGGCGCCGGCGCCGATCATCGCGAAGAAGAGATACATGAACAGCATGGCCACCGCTTCCTCGCCGCGCAGGTGGACCGTGAACTTCCGGAAGAGCGTGGCGATGGCGACCGCGAAAATCGTAATGAACATGATGCTGTAGGTTTCGATCCCCGCTCGTAGCGCGGCCCACTCTCCCGCCAGGCAAATCAGGGCGGCAAGGCCCAGCGCGGCGGCGAGATGCAGAACGTCCGCCGGCCGGCCGGGTTGATCCGCCGCGACTTCGGCGTGCCGGTCGGCCTCGTCCGGACGCCCCGGAAACCGGTTCGCGAAAAACCTCCAGCCCGCGAGGAAGGTGAAAGCGACGATATAGGC
>JBKHIN010000137.1:0-7368 GCA_046538635.1 Alphaproteobacteria bacterium | reverse complement strand
GTTCCGTGCAGCGGCGCCATCAGAAGGTGATCGAGGAAGCGCCCGGCCCCGGCATCACGCCCGACCTGCGGGCGCGCATGGGCGAGGCGGCCGTGGCGGCGGCGCGCGCCGTCGCCTATGAAGGCGCGGGCACGGTGGAGTTTCTTCTGGATGCGGAAAAGAATTTCTATTTCCTGGAAATGAACACCCGCCTGCAGGTGGAACATGCCGTGACCGAAATGATTACCGGGCTGGACCTCGTCGCCTGGCAGATCGCGGTCGCCGAAGGCAGGCCCCTGCCCCTGCGGCAGGAGGATGTGGCACTGGACGGGCACGCCATCGAGGCGCGGCTTTATGCGGAAGATCCGTGGGCGGGATTTCTTCCCCGGCCGGGCCGGGCGGAAAAGGTGGTGTTTCCGGAGATGCCGGATGTGCGCGTGGACCACGGCCTGGCGGACGGTGAGGAGGTGCCGCCCTTCTACGATCCCATGATCGCCAAGATCATCGCCCGGGGGGAGACGCGGGATGCGGCGCGGCGGCGGCTGATCCGGGCGCTGAAAGCAACGCACATTCATGGCATCGAAACCAATCGGTCCTTCCTCATCGAAGTGCTGGAGCATGCGGGGTTCGCTGCCGGAAAAGCGACGACGGAATTCCTGGACACGGTATTCCTGCCCGCGCTGAAGGAGCGCCCCGCTCCGCAAGCGGAGGACCATGCGCTGGCCGCCCTGCTGCTGTGGCTGGGCGAGCCCGGCGCCGCGCCCGCCGCATGGGGCGGTTTGAAGGGCTGGTCAAGCTCGGGCCGGACGGAATTTCACTGCCGTTTCGATGCACCGGACGGAGACGTTCCAGTGCGCCTCGAGGTGAGCAACGGCCTGTTCCGCGCCGGCGTGGCAGGCGCGGAGTTCGGGATCGAGCCGGTGGAACAGGAAGGCGGCCGGATCGTCTATCGGCTGGACGGCGTGCGCCGGCAAGCTTTCTATCGCCTGCACGGGCCCGATGCGGTGACCGTGGACCGGGGCGGCCATGCCTTCCGGCTGCACAATCGTTTGCTCGATCTGGCGGCGGGCGGAGACAGCGCTTCGGACGGCGTCGTGCTGGCGCCCATGCACGGGCGTATCCGGACGGTGCATGTGCGCGCGGGAGAACGGGTGAACGAGGGCGGGCCGCTGATGGTGCTCGAAGCCATGAAGATGGAGCACGACATCACCGCGCCGGTGTCCGGAACGGTGTCGGAAATTCTTGTAGCGGACGATGAGCAGGTGGCGGCGGGCGCGCGGCTGGTGATTGTGAACGCGGAGGAGACATGAGCGGCGGCAAGACGGTGACCATCGGCGGCGCGGCGGGCATGTGGGGGGATTCCCTCCTCTCCACACGGCAATTGCTGGGCGTGAAGACGCTCGATTACATCATCTATGAAACGCTCGCCGAAATCACCATGGCGATCATGACACGGGCCCGGCAGAAGTCGCCGGAGCTGGGCTATGCGGTGGACGTGATCGACCCCACCATCGCCTCGAACCTGGAGGAAATGCGCCGCCGGAACATCCGTGTCGTCACCAATGCGGGCGGGGTAAACCCGGAAAGCGCCGCCGGCGTGTTGCGCAAGGCGGCGGAAAAGCGCGGTGTGGCGCTGAAGGTCGCCACCGTGACGGGCGACGACATGATGCCGAAGGCAGATGAAATGCGTTCCCGGGGCATCAAGGAGATGACGCGCGGTACGCCGGTTCCGGACGAACTCATCAGCATGAACGCCTATCTGGGCGCGCTGCCCATCGCCGATGCGCTCGGCGCCGGGGCGGACGTGGTGATCACCGGACGGGTCGTGGACAGCGCGCTGGTGCTGGGGCCGCTGATCCATGAATTCGGCTGGGGTGCGGAGGATCTCGACCTGCTGGCCCAGGGATCGCTGGCGGGCCATTTGCTCGAATGCGGGCCGCAGGCCACCGGCGGCCTGATGACCGACTGGGACGAGGTGAAAAGCTGGGTCAATATCGGCTATCCCGTCGCCGAATGCCGCGCCGACGGCAATTTCACGGTGACCAAGCCGGACGGCACGGACGGCGTGGTGAACCGCAAGTCGATCACGGAACAGATTCTCTACGAGATCGGAGATCCGCGCGCCTATATCCTGCCCGACGTGGTGTGCGACTTTTCAAACATCTCGCTGGAGGAAGCGGGGCCGGACCGCGTCGCCGTCTCGGGCGCGCGCGGCCGTCCGCCCACGCCGTACTACAAGGTCTGCGGACAGGAGCAGGACGGCTACCGCACCCAGTTCACCATCATGATCGGTGGACGGGATGCGGCCGCGAAGGCGCGGCGCGTGGGGGAGTCCATCACGGAGCGCGGGCGGCTGCTGTTCCGCGGTTTGAACATGGGCGATTTCCGGGACGTGTCCATCGAGGTGCTCGGCGCGGAAAGCACATACGGGCCGCACGCAAAGGCGCAGGACAGCCGCGAGGTGGTGCTGAAACTCACCGTCCACCACGACCGCCGCGAAGCGCTGGAGGTGTTCGCGCGGGAGTTTCCCTCTATCGGCTTAGGGATGGCGCAGGGCATTACGGGGGGCGGCGGCGGACGGGTGCGGGCGTCGCCCTTCATCCGGTTGCACTCTTTCCTGGTTCCCCGGGAGATGGCGCGCCCGGAAGTCCGGCTGGAGGGCGCGGACGTGGCGCAGCGGGCGGTGCCCGGCAGTCTCTACCGGGAGCTTGAACCCCTGCCCGCCGAGACCGGGGACTGGCCGCAGGCGGAAACGCCCACGGTTCCCCTGCCCCTGCTCGCCATCGCCTATGCGCGCAGCGGGGACAAGGGGGACATTTCCAATATCGGTGTCGCGGCGCGGCATCCGGACTTCGAGCCCCTGATCGGCCGGCAGGTGACGGCGGAGAAGGTGAAGGACTGGTTCGCCCATCTCGCCTCGGGCCCGGTAACGCGTTACCGGCTGCCGGGGCTGAACGCCTTCAATTTCGTGCTGGAGGCGGCGCTGGGCGGCGGCGGCACGGCCTCCCTGCGCTTCGACCCGCAGGGCAAGGCCCACGGGCAGATGCTGCTGGAAATGCCGGTGGAGGTGCCCGAACGGTTCCTCGATCACCCCGCGCTGAAGCGCGTGCGGGAGACGCCCGCCTAGAAGACGCGGAACAGGGGCGGTCCTCCGCGGCCGCCCTTTGCGTCAGTGCCGGATTCGTTGCCGTCCGTGCCGCCTACGGCCCGTCCGTCCGTTGACCGACGGTTTCGAAAGGCCGAGTATGGCAATCGGGCAACTCCCTTCTAAGTGGTTGGGATTCCTGTGGATTAGCCCGAAAACTATGGCCGGAATGCCCCAAACGGCGTGGCACGGCAAAGACGGTGTACCCCCAGAGCAACGCGACTGCCACATTTGCGCCATAATTCGTTACCACAACCGGTTGTCGGGGATGATTTTTACCTGGGGCGTACAACGTTAGGGCCGAATTGGTGTCGGGAAGAGCCGTGGGGGGCCACCCCCGGCGCCGAGGCGGACCGGCGGACGTTTGCGAAGTTTCCGGAAAGGAACATCCTCAAACAGGACGTGACAACTACAGGTGCGTACAGCGTAAGGGGGTAAACAAAATGGCCACCATCGACGGCACGGAAGGCGACGACACCATCAAGTCGACCGGCAATAGCGACGACGTAATCAACGGTTTCGGCGGCGACGACATTATCGATGCCGGCGCCGGTAACGACATAATCGACGGCGGCGACGGCAATGACACGCTGACGGGCGGCGCCCACGCCGACACGTTCGTCTTCAGCGGCGCGGCCTTCGGCATGGATACCATCACCGACTTCAAGATCGCCGATAACGATCAGGCCGACTTTCTCGACCTGTCCGGTACGGAGATCAGCGACCTGGACGGGACGACGGGCTCCATCGCGGACGACGGCAACGGCAATGCCGTGATCACGGATCTCGCCAACGGCAATACGATCACGCTGGAGGGCGTCTCGGCGGCGGAATTCCTGGCCAGCAATCAGTTCGTTCTCGCGCCCGCCGGGCCGGTCGAGGTCACGCTGGGCATTGACGACACCTTCACGGACCCGGGCGACGGCGTCGACCACTCGATTACCGGCGACGTGAACGGTGAAGAAGACACGGACACCGATACGTTCATTTTCGGATCCAACAACGGCAACGACGTCATCAACGACTTCCAGCAGGAAGACCTGGATGACGATTTCAACACCATTCCGGGCGACCTGCTGGACCTCAGCGCCCTGGGCATCTACGGCGACGACCTGGACGATACCGGCTTCCTCGGCTATTTCGACGGCCTCGTCGCCGATGGCCTCATCGAGTCCTACAGCGTGACGGAGACCGACACGGTGATCAATTTCACGGAGGACGACGGCGGCGGCTCGCTGACCCTGCTGGGCATCGGCGAGAGCGAAATCGGTACCGTGATCGAGTTCAACATGGTCCGGGATTCCGGCGGCAGCGCCTGATCCCCCGCCTCCGGGCCGGTCAACGAGCACACCGGAGCGGCCCCGTGCGGGCCGCTCTTTCAATTCATTCATCCGAGCGCCCGCCCGCGCGCCCGCTGCCCTGCGCGCGGCAGCGATGTTCGAGACAGTCGCCCAACTCACGCCCGATTTGAAATATATTGTTAAGTTGTTTGTCCTGTAACGGGACTCTGATTGGCATAGAAATAATTGGGACCGGCGGAAACGCATTCCAGGCAGAGCCGATACATCGTCCGGATACTGCACCGGGTATGACGCCCGGTAACGCCGCCTCGGCCACCGAGGACGGCGGAGTTTAATCGCCATGCTGCCTCGTGAATGTCCGGCGCCGGACGATAGGGGTGATCCATGTTCCCGGGATTCGAATTCATCATCGGCACGCAGAACGATGACTCGCTGGAGGGCGGTACGTCCCACGATTTAATTCTGGGCCTCGGCGGCGATGATGTCATTTTCGGCGGCGAGGGCGATGACTTCATACTCGGCCAACACGGCGCCGACGTGATCGACGGCGGCGAAGGCGACGACATTCTGGCGGGGGGCGTGGGCTCTGACACCTATGTATTCGGGCCGGACAGCGGCGCCGACATCGTCTGGGGCTTCGACCTGGCGGAAGACACGATCGACCTGACGGCAGCGGGCATTTCCAGCCTCGACGGCCGCGTCAGCGACGATACCTTCGGCAATGCCGTCATCGATCTGGGGGGCGGCAATCAGATCACGGTCGCGGGCGTGTCCGCGGCGGACCTGCTGGGCGACGGCACGGTCATTCTGGCGCCCTCCGGCCCCGAAGAAATTTTCCTTGGCGTCAATGACACCTACACGGACGCAGGCGATTTCACCGACCAGATCATCGACGGCGACAGCAATGGCGAGGAACTGACGGACACCGACACCTTCATTTTCGGTCCCGGCACGGGGAACGACACGATCACCGACTTCCAGTACGAGGATCTGGACCCCGCCACCTTCGATGTCATTCCGGGCGACGTGCTGGACCTCAGCGGCTACGGGATCTTCGGCGACGACCTCACCGACGCCGGCTTCACCGCCTGGTTCGACAGCCTGGTGACGAACGGATTGCTGGACAGCTATTCCGTCACCGCCAGCGACACCGTGCTGAATTTCACCGACGGCAGTTCGCTCACGCTGCTGGGCATCGGCGAGAGCGAGATCGGCATCGTGATCGAGGAGAACATGGTCCGCGATACGGGCGGCAGCGTCTGACCGGCGCCGCCCGTCCTTCTGGCCGGCCGGCCTTATTGACAAGGGCGCATCGGAACTAAAGGATGACGCCAGCGTCATCTATTGTATCCGAGCCGGGAAGGCCGCCGCCCATGCATGCACCCCTGGAACGAGCGCCGAAACCTGAAATCGAAATCGCCATTATCGGCGCGGGCTTTGCCGGTCTGGGCATGGCCATGCAGTTGCGGCGCGCGGGCCGCGAGGATTTCGTCATTCTCGAACAGGCGGACGAGGTGGGCGGCACCTGGCGGGACAACACCTATCCGGGCTGCGCCTGCGACGTGCCGGCCCATCTCTACTCCTTTTCCTTCGAGCAGAACCCCGACTGGTCGCACCTCTATGCTCCGCAACAGGAGATCCAGGACTACATTCTCGGCCTGGTCGAGAAATACGAGCTGCGCCCGCGCATCCGCTTCAACACCCGGGTTTCGGGCCTGCGCTGGGATGACGCCGCCGCCCTGTGGCATCTGCAGTTCGAGGGCGGCGGACACATGACGGCGAAAACCGTGGTCGCCGGCCTGGGGCCGCTCAACAAGCCGGACTTTCCGGAAATTCCCGGACTCGAGCGTTTCGAGGGCGCGAGCTTCCATTCCTCCTGGTGGGACCATTCGGTGAGCCTGAAGGGCAAGCGCGTTGCCGCCATCGGCACGGGCGCCAGCGCCATTCAGTTCGTGCCCGCCATCGCTCCCGAGGTCGCCTCCCTGCACCTGTTCCAGCGCACGCCGCCCTGGATCATGCCGCATGCGGACAAGCCCGTTTCCGGCTTCACGAAATGGATGTTCCGGAATTTTCCCTTCATCCGGAACCTGTTCCGGGCGTCGCTTTACTGGCAGATGGAGGCCGCCGCCATCGGCTTCACCATGAATCCGTGGTTCCTCAAGAAGGCGCAGCGCTTTGCCCTCCGCCACATCGAAAGGCAGGTCGCCGATCCCGAACTGCGCCGCAAGGTAACGCCCGACTACGTGATGGGCTGCAAGCGCATCCTGATGTCCAATGACTGGTATCCGGCGCTGCAGCGCGACAATGTGCACCTGGAGACGGAAGGCATCGCCGAAGTCCGGGCGAAAAGCCTGGTCACGGGCGACGGGCGCGAATACCCCGTGGACGTCATCATTCACGGTACGGGCTTCCGGGCGACGGAGATCGCCACCGATGTCGAGATCACGGGAAGGAACGGACGCAGCCTGAACGAGGAATGGCGCCAGGCCCCCGAGGCCTATCTGGGCATTACGGTTTCGGGCTATCCCAACCTCTTCTTCCTGGTGGGGCCCAATACGGGTCTCGGCCACAACTCCATCCTCTACATGATCGAGGCGCAGGTGGCCTATGTGATGGACTGTCTGCACACGATGGACCGCAAGAAGCTGCGCGCCATCGACGTCAAGCCGAAGGTCCAGCGCCGCTTCAACGAACGGCTGCAGAAGCGCATGGGCAGCACGGTCTGGGTCAGCGGCTGCAAAAGCTGGTATCAGACCGAGGACGGAAGAATTCCCACCCTGTGGCCCGGCTTCACCTTCACCTACCGGAAGAAGACGTCGCACATGAAACTGTCCGACTACGAACGCATCAAGGCGCCGAAGAAGATGCCGGCGGCGGAGTGATACGTAATACCAAACTGCGTTGACAGCGACTCACTATAACAAATCAAAATTGTCATCCTTC
>JBKHIN010000415.1:0-2739 GCA_046538635.1 Alphaproteobacteria bacterium | reverse complement strand
TGTTCGTCTCGTGGGCTCGGAGATGTGTAATAAGAGACAGATCCGGAACTGCGCAAGGTGCTGACGCCGGATTACCCCATCGGCTGCCAGCGCATTCTGATTTCGGACGATTATCTCGAGAGCCTCAACCGCGACAATATCCATGTGGAGACGCGCCCCATCGCCCGCATCGCGCCTGACGGCGTGGTGACGGAGGACGGCGCGCATCATCCCGCCGACGCGCTGATCCTGGCGACGGGGTTCCGCGCCACCAGTTTCCTGGAACCGCTGCGCGTGACCGGGCGCGATGGCCGCGACCTGCACGAAGACTGGCGCGACGGCGCGGAGGCCTATCTGGGCGTGGCCGTGGCGGGCTATCCCAACCTGTTTCTTCTCTATGGGCCCAACACCAATCTGGGCCACAACTCCATCATCTACATGGTGGAGGCGCAGGTGGAATATGTCCGCAAGCTGATCGAACGCCTGCTGAAGAAGGATCTCAAGGCGATCGAAGTCAAGCAGGCGGTGCAGGACCGCTACAACGAAAAGATCCAGCAGGAGATGCACGATACGGTCTGGGAAGAAGAATGCGGAAGCTGGTACAAGACCGAATCCGGCAAGGTCACCAATAACTGGCCCACCTGGACGTTCCGTTACCGGAAGGTCATGCGCCGCCCGAAATGGGGGGATTACGAGGTGGCGTGACGGACGGCAATGCAGGGTGCATTGCCGCCGCAGCGGCGTAGCGGCGCTTTGGCGCGCCCGCCCTCATTTCACCCTGGGCGCCGTTACCGTGCCGGACTGGATCTTGAGGTGCATTCCCGTGACCCGGCCGTCCGAATCCGTCTCAAAGGACAGAAGCACGGGTTGCCTGATTCCCAGATGGTAGGCCACGAAACCGCCGGTCTTCGCCGGGGCGGCCAGGGTGGTGGCGGGTTCGCGGATGGCCCCTCCGCCCAGATTCGTGATGGCGCCGCCGCGCCAGTGAAGCCGGAAGATTTCCTGCCTGTCACCCAGGCTGGCGCGCAGCAGCGTGGCAAGCCGGTCATCGCCGGGGTTCCACCACATGGGAACGGTGCCCAGCACGCGGACGTCTTCGGCCTTGCCGCCCGCCTGCCGGAATTCATTCCACCAGTCCGAGATAAATTCCTGGAAGAAGTCCAGATCTTCCGGATCCGCCAGCGCCCGGGCGAAGGGGCCGTAATCGTCTTTCGTGATTCCTTCGATGATTTCGGCCGCTTTCCGGTCGAGTTCGCGCACCGCCTCCCATTCGGCGGAAGAGGCCCCCGGGAAGGCCAGATACCGGACCGCGCCGGGTCCCAGAGGCTCGATCACCAGGCTGCCGCCGCCGCTTCGCACGGCGAATTCGTCGCCGGTGCGGAGCCTGTAACGGCCCGCATAACGATCTGCGCCGCCGGGAATATCCTGACGGGTTTCCGGCGGGAACCCGGCGGTCTGCCCCCGCAACGCCAGTTGCAAAGCGGAAAGCACCGTATTGGCGGCAATGCCTGCGTCCATTCCGGGGGGCTCCCGGTTCAGGAGCAAGACGATCAGCCGGCCGGTCTTTCGGTTGCGCCGCCACCGGGAGGCAAAGCCGAAATCATTGGCGCCGCCGTGCCTTACGACGGGTTCGGAAGAATTGCTGTTATCGACGAGCCATCCGTAGCCATAGTGAACGCCTTCGCGTACACGGGCATGCGGGGTAAAGAACAGCTTGACGGATTTGCGCGAGAGAACGCTCGTATTCCGCAGCGCGCGGTCCCAGCGTTCCAGATCTTCAATCGTGGAGACCACGCCTCCGTTGCCGATCAGCGCCCACAATTCGTCCGTTTCCGTCCAGCCCACGGGGGCGCCGCGGCCGGAGGCTCCCGTATAGCCGTGGGCCACGGACGCCTCGTCCCAGAGACCCTGGAAGTAAAGGCCGGTATGCGCCATTTTGGCGGGCCTGAAGAGCTGTTCCTGCAGGAAGGTTTCAAATGGCTGTTTGCTCACCCGCTCCACGATGGCGGCGAGAAGCGTGTAGCCGGAGTTCGAATACCGCCACTTTTCTCCGGGGGTGAATGCCAGCTTCGCATTCAGTATGCGTTGCTCCGCCTCCTCCCGCGTCATTACCTGGAAATCGCCGTGCGTATCAGACCGGCCCGGATCATCGTGGAATTCCGGCAGCCCCGACGTATGGGTCAGAAGGTGATGAATCGTGATCCGTCTTTTGTCCTCCGGGACCCGGGGCAGATAGCCGCCGATCGTGTCCGTTACGGACAGCTTGCCCAGTTCGGAGAGTTTCAGAACGGCGGCCGCGGTAAATTGCTTCGAGAGCGAACCGATATCAAAAGCCGTCCCGGCGGTGTTCGGGCGGGCTGCATCGCGGTCGGCAAAGCCGTAGCCCGAGGCATGCACGCGGCCGTTTTTGTCAGCAATCAGAACGGCCCCTGAAAAGCCGAACGGGACCAGCCGGACGAGTTCACTTTTGAGTGAAACCGTGTCCTTTCCGGCGCTTCTGTCTGCGATTTCGGATGCCCCGGCCGATGGCTGCGCGGCCAGGAGAACGGCGAAGAAAACCAGCGGAACAGCGCTGAACCACCGGTTCTGCCTGTTGTCACTCATGAACACTCCCCTCGCGTGATTTCGGTGTTCCCTTCAGATCGGCCAGGGCGCAGCCCGAAATGCACGCGGATGCCCGGGCTGAGACGTGCACTTCACTTGCATTCAATGCACCCTCCTATGAGGCGGGGCTTGTCAAGCTCCGAGCGCGAACTTCGT
>JBKHIN010000136.1:0-7413 GCA_046538635.1 Alphaproteobacteria bacterium | reverse complement strand
GGTGGGTATTATCCACAATATTTCGCCAACATCGAAGATGAGCAGGCCGCAATCCGTCGATTGTTCGCGTTAGTAGGAACGGGAAAAGTGCCATTTCCCGTTGGGGTGTGGGACTATACGCAGGTGACAACAGCTGAAAAGCAACATACCGACACTGATGGACAGGCCGGAGAACGCCATCGCGATAAGAAAGGGGGGGCTACGGCTCCATTGAGCTGAAGCCAATATGTACTCTGTTGGCGGGCATTCCCCGGCATTGCGCCGGGGGCAGCCCGAAGTTCTACCGCTCCCGTCCGGCTCTCATGACGCAGCTTGAAACCAGCGTCGTGACGCCGGAGGCGGCTTCGCGTTCCTTGTCCGAGAGTTTGTCGCGCTGTTCGCGGAGGGCGTCCTGGGCTTCCATCACGGCGGCGTCATCCTCGGTGGTGGAGCGCAGGGTCCGGTATTCGTATTCCTTCAGGAGGAAGCTGCGCGCCGCGCCGGGAATCTTCCCGCCTTCGATCATGCGCGAGCAGCATTCGAGCTTTTCTTCCATGACCGCGGCACTTGGCGGAGTATAGCTGCTGTATTTGGCGGCCATCTCCTTTTCCTGCGCCTCCACGCTGGCCTTGCAGGCCTCCACGACGTCGGACCCGGACGCGCCGCCGCCGCATGCCGTAACCGCCAGCAGCGCGATCGCCGCGCCGTAACGTAGAATGGCCATGGTTCCCCCCTTGCGTGGTTATCCTGTGCACGCCCATGCAGGCCCATGCACGGCCGGAAGGGTACGGGTTTTGATCCGTCCGGGAAAGGAAAAATGCCCCATGAACGTCAGGCGAGAAACAAACCGGATGTCAGGCTACCAAAGGATGTGGCCCGCCATATTGAGGTGGAAGACGCGATTGTACCCGGGGACACCGGATTACTCCCCCGCTTCCAGCCGCGGCTGAAGGCCCAGCAGCAGCCGTACTCTGGCCGAGAGCCGCCCCAGCGGCCCGCTCCACACATGGGGCGCGGCCAGCAGGGCGGGGGTGAGCGCCAGGGTCAGGATGGTGGCGAAGCCGAGGCCGAACACCACGGCGGTGGCAAGCTGCACCCACCAGGAGGTCACCGGTCCGCCTACGGAGAAATCCCGCCCGATCAGATCCACATTGAGGGCGAACATCATGGGCAGGAGGCCGCACATGGTGGTGACCGTGGTCAGCAGCACCGGGCGGAAGCGCTGCGCCGCCGTGCGCACGATCGCTTCCAGCGGCGCGAAACCGTCGCCGCGCAGGCGCTGATAGGTGTCGATGAGCACGATGTTGTTGTTCACCACGATGCCCGCCAGCGCCACGATGCCCGTGCCCGTCATGATGATCGAGAACGTCTGTCCCATGACGAGCATGCCCACCAGCACGCCCACGGTGGAGAGCACCACGGTGGAGAGGATCAGGACCGCGTGGTAGAAGCTGTTGAACTGGGTCAGCAGGATGACGAACATCAGGAACAGCGCGCCCAGCATGGCCATCTGCAGGAAGGCGGCCGATTCCTGCTGTTCCTCGTCCGCGCCCCGGAAGCGCACGGTCACCTCCGGGTCCAGCGGCCCGGTCTCCAGCCACTGGCGCACCTCGCGCACCTTGTCGTCGGCCAGCACGCCGGGCGCGGTGTTGGCGCGCACCTCCATGATGCGCTGGCCGTCCACCCGGTTGATCTGGCTGACCCTGGGTTTGGGCACCCGCTTCACGAAATTGCCGATGGGCACCTGGCCCAGGGGCGTGGTGATGCGCAACCGGTCGAGCTGTTCGATATTGCGGTAGGGGCCGGGGAAGCGCGCGCGGATGTCGATTTCCTCCTCCGCATCGTCCGGCCGGTATTGCCCGATGAGAACGCCATTGGTCACCAGTTGCACCGTGGCGCCGATGGTCGTGATGTCGGCGCCGAAGCGGCCCGCCTGCTCGCGGTCCACCTGAAGCTCCCATTCGATGCCGGGCAGGGGGCGGGTGTCCTCCACCTCGATCAGTCCGTCCACGTTGTTTTGCAGGTGTTCGCTCACCTTGCTCGTGGCTTCGCGCAGGGTTGCGAAATCGATGGCCGTCAGCTCGAGCTGCAGGTCCTTGCCCGTGGGCGGGCCCTGCTGTTCCTCGCGCACCTCGACGCGCAGACCCGGCAGGCCGGATGTCTGCTCGCGCAGCGCCTCGACGATGGCGGAGCCCGGCGGGCGCCCCTCCCAGGGGGAGAGTTCGACGGTGATCTGGCCGATCATGTCGGCGGGCGTTTCCATGCCGAACTGGCCCTGGCCGCCGCCGCCGCCCGACTGGGTGGCCGTGAAGATGGTTTCGATGCCCTCCACCCGCGCGATGCGTTCCTCCACGTCGAGGACGAGATCGCGCGCTTCCTCCACGGACAGATTGCCCCGTGCGCCGACCAGCACGATCAGCCGCTCCGGTTCCGTCTGCACAAAGAATTCGACGCCCCTGTTGAAGTTCGCATAAAGCCCGACAACCACCACGAGGAGAGCCCCCACGCCTGCAATGACAAGCCCCGGCCGGCGGACCAGCCGCGCCACTGCCCTCGCATAGCCCCCCGTCAATCCCCCCAGCCGGGAGAGGTCGCCCGTTTCCGTGCCCGCCAGAGCCTTCAGCGTTTCCGAACCGTCCTTCTGCCGCCGTCCGAAGGCGGCGCCCAGCACGGGCAGGAAGATCAGCGCCACCAGCAGCGACGCGCTGAGGATGAATATGAGGGTGAGCGGCAGATAGCTCATGAACTTGCCCGGCACGCCCGGCCACAGCAGCATCGGGAAGAAGGCGGCGAGCGTGGTCGCCGTCGAGGAAACGATGGGCCAGAACATGCGCCTGGCGGCCAGCGCATAGGCCTCGCGCGGGCGCAGGCCCTCCGCCATCTTGCGGTCGGCGTATTCCACCACCACGATGGCGCCGTCCACCAGGATGCCCACCGAGAGCAGCAGGCCGAAATTCACCATGAAGTTCAGCGTCAGTCCGTAGGCGGAGAGCAGGAAGAAGCCGATCAGGAAGGAGGAGGGGATGGCGACACCCACCAGCAGGCCGGAGCGCAGGCCCAATGCTCCCACCACCACGATCATCACCAGGCAGATGGCCGTAAGGATGGCGTCCTGAAGCTGTTTCAACCGATCGTCGATATATTCGGCGCCGTCGGCGATGAAGGCCACGCGCACGCTGCCGGGCCATCTCTGCGCCTCCTCGCGCACCAGTTGCCGCACCTCGCGCGAGGTTTCGATGATATTGGCCCCGATCCGCTTGGATACGTTCAGCGCCACGGAGCGCTCGCCGTTTATGAGGGCGTAGCCCGTCCGGTCCATGAAGCTGCGCCGGATATCGGCGATATCGCCCAGCGTCACCACGCCTTCGCCGGAGGCCTTGACCGTCTGGTTGAAGACATCGGAGGCCGTCTCGAACAGGCCCGGCACCTTGACCGCAAAGCGGCCTTCCCCGGTATCGACGTTGCCGGCGGCCACCAGCCGGTTGTTCCGGGTCACCGCCTCGATGAGTTCGGCCTGCGAGACGCCGTAGGATTCCAGCAGCGAAGGATCGACGATCACTTCCAGCAATTCCTCGCGCTTGCCCACGGGCTGGGCTTCCAGCACGCCGGACAGGGCTTCGATGCGGTCCTGCAGCCGTTCGGCGAGCCGGAAGAGGGTGCGCTCGGGCACTTCGCCGTAAAGCCCCACCACGAGGATGGGGAAGGTGGAGGCGTTGAACTCCTGCACCACCGGTTCCTCGGCGTCGTCGGGCAGTTCGGCGCGGGCGATGTCCACCTTGTCGCGGACGTCGGCGAGCGCGGCGTCCTTGTCGAAATCGACGTCGAATTCGAGGATTACGCCCGCCACCCCCTGCGCGGCGTAGGAGGTCATCTCCTCCAGCCCCTCGATGGACTGGAGTTCCTTTTCCATCGGCTTGACGAGCAGGCGTTCCCCATCCTCCGGAGAAATCCCCTGCAGCGACAGGTTCACGATGATCATGGGGATGGGAATGTCGGGCTGCGCTTCCTTCGGGATGCGGTCATAGGAAATCAGCCCGGCGACCAGGAGGATCGCGAGGATGCTCAGAACCGTCCGTGAACGGCTCATAATGGCGTCGATGAATCCGCTCACGCGCCGGGGTCCTCTTCGGGGACCGGCCTGACGGTCTGTCCCTCGATTACGTATTCCTGTCCCACGGTAATGACCTTAACCCGGTCCGGCAGGCCGGTGACCCACGCGCCGTCCCCCGCCTGGGCGATGATCTCCACGGGCCGGAACCGCACCCTGTTTTCGGAATCGACGGCGCGCACGCCCCTTTGGCCTGCGTCGTTCAGGGAAAGGATGGACGCCGGGATCAGATGGGCCTGCACCTCGCGCAACGGAATCTGCACGACGGCGGTAACGCCGTCCCGCAGGGTGCCGCCGGGATTGGGCACCTCCAGTTCGACGCGGAAGGTGCGGGTGGCCGGATCGGCCTGGTTGGAGATGAAGCGCACCTTCCCCGAGACGGTCTGGCCCGTGACCAGTTCCGCCCGGCCCGGAGCGCCCGGTTCGATCAGCCCCACTTCCTTCTCGGCCACCTGGCCCACCACCAGGAACGGGTCCTGATCGACGACCATGCCGCAAATGTCGCCCTTGCGCATGAAATCGCCCATCTCCACCGGCCGTTCGTCCAGCACGCCGTCATAGGGCGCGCGGATACGGGTGTCGCCCATTTCGATCTCGATGGCCTTGAGCTGCGCGCGGGCGGCATCGTAAGCAGCCCGGGCGGCGGCGATCTGGGTTTCCGAACGGAAGCCCTTCTTCACCAGCTTGCTGTTGGCCTCGTATTCCAGCTTGCGCTGTTCCAGCACCGCGCGCGCCTGCTCCAGGCGCGCCTGGCGGGAGTCGATGGAAAGCTGGCAAATCACGTCGCCCGCCTTCACCGCTCCGCCCTTGGCCACGGGTAATTCCGTCACCACGCCCTCGACTTCCGCGCGCACACTGTCCTTGCGCACCGCTTCGGTCCGGCCGCGCACGGTGAGATCGGATTTGTGCGGCCGGGCGGAAAGGGTGCGCACCCGCACGCTGACGGCCGCGGGCGCCGCGACTTCTTCCGCCGCCCGTGTTTCGGAGGCCAGTCCCGTGTCCCGCGGCAGCAATCCGGACAATTGCCAAGCCGCCAGCAGCGCCGCCACCACGGCGGCGGCCACGATTGACCGGTCGATGCGCAAGCGTTTCATGGGCTTTCACTCTGCATTCCGGGCCATGGCCGGGAACGGGGGGACGACTCACAGTAATACGAGAGAGACCGCCGCACGGATGCGTCCCCTCCGCGCGGCCGTTCCGTAGCGGTCATACTAATTCCGCCCGCCTGCAACTGCCCCCGGCGCGCCATTCCCCGTGCGGCCCGGCACCATTAACAACGGTGCGGCGCAAAATGGTGCAACCGAATCCGGCGGCACTAGCAATAACTAGTGACGAGTTGCCGATTTTCCACGTTTCCGGCGTGCGGGGGCGGCCGATTGCCGGATCGAGCGATCGACGTCCGGTCCCGGAGCTGTTGTGCCGGTGTGACCGATCTCCCACGATTGGCCGGCCCCGGAGCCACAGAACGCTTTTCAGGCGCCTGTTATTCCAGCTTTTCCACTCTTCCGCCGCGTGTTAGCTTGACAACAGGATATCTCTCACCTTGAGTCGCAGACGGACGATCGCCTGCGGCCGGTCGATCGCGTGGGGAGGGAGGTCGTCCGGGGAGTGGGGGCAGCATTGGCTGAGTCAGGTCACAAGCCGGATTTGGCGATCGGCCGGGTCGTCCGGCGTTCGCGCAATTTCTTTCTTGCCGTCGGGCTGTTCAGCCTGTTCATCAACCTGTTGATGCTGGTGCCCGCTCTCTACATGCTTCAGATCTACGACCGGGTGCTCAGCTCGGGAAGCCGCGAAACCCTCATTTATCTGACCGTCGCGGCAGCGGGCCTGCTGCTCACCAGCGCTTTGCTCGAACTGTTCCGGTCGCGAATACTGGTGCGCTACAGCGGCCATCTGGACCGGGAACTGCGCGGCCCCATGTTCTCGGGCCTTTTGAACTTCGGGCTCCAGCACAAGGGTTCCGGCCTGTCCCAGCCCCTGCGGGACCTGGACACGGTGCGCACCTTCCTCAGCGGCAACGGACTGATCTTTTTCTTCGACGCGCCCTGGGCGGTGATCTTCATTGCCGTGATTTTCATGATGCACTGGGTGCTGGGTGTGGTGGCGCTGATCGGGGCGCTGATCCTGCTGGCGCTCGCTTTCGTGACGGAGAAGCTCACCCAGAAGACGCTCTCCGAGGCCAACCAGCAGCATAATGCCTCCTACAATTTCGCCGAAAGCAGCTTCCGCAATGCCGATGCCATCGGCGCGATGGGCATGCTCCCCGGTCTGCGCTCGCGCTGGGAGGGCCAGCACGACCGTGCGCTCGCGCTGCAGGCGCTGGCCAGCGACCGGGCGGGCGGGGTGACCGCCTCGGTCAAGTTCATCCGTCCGCTCCTGCAGGTGCTCATTCTGGGCACCGGCGGCCTTCTGGTGCTCCAGAACCAGATCACGGCGGGCGTGATGGTGGCGGCGGCCATCATCCTCAGCCGCGCGCTGGCCCCGGTGGAGGGCGCGCTCGGCCACTGGCGCAACGTCGGCGCGGCGCGCGGCGCCTATCAACGCCTGAAGGCCTTTGTCGCCGCGCTGCCGGAGGAACGCGAGCGCCTGCGCCTGCCCGAGCCCAAAGGCGCGCTGCGGGTGGAGGGGGTCATGGCGGTACCGCCGGGCACGCGGCTGCCGGTGCTGCGCGGCGTCTCCTTCGCGCTTCAGCCGGGCGAAATTCTGGGCGTGGTGGGGCCCAGCGCGGCGGGCAAGTCCTCGCTGGCGCGTCTCCTGGTCGGCGTCTGGCGGCCGGCGGCGGGCAAGGTGCGGCTCGACGGCGCCGACGTGGCCGACTGGCCGAACGAGGAGCTGGGCCGCTATCTCGGCTATCTGCCCCAGGACGTGGAATTGTTCGACGGCACCATTGCGGAGAACATCGCCCGCTTTCAGAAACCGGACGCGGACGCGGTGGTGCGCGCTGCGCAGGCGGCGGGCGTCCACGACATGGTCCTGCGCCTGGAAAAGGGCTACGACACGCATATCGGGGTGGACGGCGCATCGCTCTCCGGGGGGCAGCGCCAGCGCATCGGCCTTGCCCGCGCGCTCTATGGCGAGCCCAAGCTGATCGTTCTCGACGAGCCGAACTCCAATCTCGACAGCGAGGGCGAGATGGCGCTCTGGAAAGCGCTGGCCGGACTGCGCGCGCGCGGCGCCACGGTGGTGATGATCGCCCACCGCACCTCCATGCTCTCCCACGTGTCCAAACTCCTTGTCCTGAAGAACGGCCGGGTGGAGGCGTTCGGTCCCAAGGACGAGGTGCTTCCCACGCTGACGGGCAAAGCCCCCGCCAAAGCCCCCGCCAA
>JBKHIN010000135.1:0-7425 GCA_046538635.1 Alphaproteobacteria bacterium | reverse complement strand
CGCGCGGACCCAAGGATGACATTCATATTATGCGTATTGATCAATGCAGCTCGGTATAATCACTTCTCTTGTTCCGCTCTCCCCTGCGGAATCAGGGGTCCATGACCAAAAATTCCGGCAAGGTGCCGTAATGCTTCCGGGTCCCTGCTTCCGCAGGGCGGTTATTTTCAAGGGCTTGCTTCACAGCACTTCTGACGCATTGGAATAATGTTCCGAGGACTGACATGGCGAACGGGCGTCACCACCGCGCCGGAAGCTCGGTCAGGCCGCGCAGGGTGATGGTGGACTTCCATTTGGGCCGGTCCAGTTCCGTCAGTTCCAGCCGGGGCAGGCGTTCAAGCAGAATGGGCAGGGCTTCTGCCGCCTCGATGCGCGCAAGCTGCGCGCCCAGGCAGAAGTGTATACCGCCGCCGAAGGACAGGGGACGGATGTTCTCCCGCCTGATGTTTAGCCGGTCCGGGTCCTCGAAGATTTCCGGATCCCGGTTGGCCGCGCCCAGAAGGGCCAGGACTTCCTCGCCCGCGCGCACGGTTTCGCCCGCGATTTCCACCTCCTCGAACGCCGTGCGGCCGGTCAACTGAACCGAGGAGTCGTAGCGCAGGAATTCCTCCACCGCATTGGGCCACAGGGCGGGCTCGGCCTTCAGCGCCGCAAGCTGGTCGGGATTCCGGTAAAGGGCGAGCAGGCCGTTGCCCATCAGGTTGACCGTGGTCTCGTGCCCGGCCCCGAACAGCAGGCTGACATTGGCGGCCAGTTCGTCGCGGGTCAGGCGGCCGTGCTCCGTTTCCGATTCCACCAGTGCCGTCAGCAGATCGTCCTGCGGTTCCGCGCGCCGCGCCTCGAACAGGCCCTCGAAATAGGCGCGTGTTTCCAGTGTGTTCGCATCGGCGGCTTCCAGTTCCTCCGGGCTCATGGGCGTCGGGTCGATCAGCCGTCCGTTGACGCGCCTTTGGTCCGTGAAACGGCTGCGGTCCTCCTCGGGGATGCCCAGCATGTCGCAGATGACGATCACGGGCAGCTTGTGGGTGAAATATTTCACCAGGTCGCCGCCGCCCTCCGGCTCCATCACGTCGATCAGCTCGTGGGCGATCTCCCTGATGCGCGGGCGCAGGGCTTCCACGCCGCGCCGGTCGAAGGCCTTGGTCACCAGGCCGCGCAGGCGCGTATGGTCCGGCGGGTCGGCCACCAGCATCATGTTGAGCAGGCTGGCATAGGCGGGATGTTCCAGGATCTCCGGGCCGCCATTGGCCTCGATGCGCTCGCGCATACGGTGGCCAAGGCGCTTGTCCTTTAATAGCGCCGCACAGTCTTGGTAGCGCGTGGCGATCCACATGTCCGTACCGGGAAGTTTGAAAAAGGGCGCGCCCTCGCGCAGCTTCCGGTAGGTGGGATAGGGATCGGCCGCGAATTCCGGCGTGAACAGTTCCGCCGCCGCCTCCTCGCCGCTGGTGACGCAGCAGGGGCCCTGCACGCTTTCCGTAGCGGCACCCGCACTGTTTGTCCGTGTATCGTCTGTCATGGCGTCAGCTTTTCCGGTTCACACAAAGACAGGAAGAAGGTCACGAAGAACACCAAGGGGGCCTCGGAATTCCATACAAGATTTCTCTCCGATCTCTTCGTGATCTTTGTGAAATCCTTTGTGCCTTCGTGTGAACCCGGCGCAAAACACAAGGAACAGCGCGATTCATCGCGTGTTTGCTGCGGCGGACCGCTCCGGCAACGCGCCGATTACGGCGTCCGCCGCGCCGTCCGTATTCAGCGGGCCGCCCAGATCTCCTGTCGTCCGCCCGGCGCCGAGGCAGGCGTTCACGGCCTCCTCCACGGCCTGCGCCTCGTTTTCCAGCCGGAAGGAATGGCGCAGCATCATGGCCGTGCTCAGGATCATGGCGAAGGGATTGGCCTTTTTCTGCCCCGCAATGTCGGGTGCGGAACCGTGTATGGGCTCGTACAGTCCCGGCCCGTCGGACCCCACGGAGGCGGAAGGAAGCAGCCCCATCGATCCCGCCAGCATGGAGGCTTCGTCGGTCAGAATGTCGCCGAACATGTTCTCGGTGACGATAACGTCGAAATCGCGCGGGCGGCTGAGCAGATGCATGGCGGCGGCGTCCACGAGCAGGTGTTCCAGTTCGAGCTGCGGGAATTCCGCCTCCACGATTTCCACGGTCACTTCGCGCCACAGGCGGCTCGTCTCCAGCACATTGGCCTTGTCCACGGAGGTGAGCTTTCCCCGGCGCGCCGCGGCGAGGCTGGCGGCCATGCGCACGATGCGGGCGATCTCATCGCGGCTGTAGACGCACAGGTCGCTGGCACGGTCCGCCGTGCGGTGCTTTTCGCCGAAATAAATGCCGCCCGTCAGCTCACGAACGAAGAGGATGTCGACCCCCTCCAGCAGTTCCTCCTTCAGCGGCGATTGCGAGCGCGTGACCCGGTGCGGCACCACGGGGCGCAGATTGGCGAACACGCCCAGTTCCCTGCGCAGCCGGAAAAGCCCGGCCTCGGGCCTGGGGTCCTTCGAGTCCCACCGGGGTCCGCCCACGGCCGCCAGCAGAACGGCGCCGGACGCGCGGCAATCGGCGACGGCCTCATCGGAAAGCGGAACGCCCAAAGCGTCGATCGCCGCGCCGCCGATCGGATGTTCGATCACCGCCAGTTCGTGCCCGAAGCGTTCGCAAACGGCTTCCAGAACGCGCATCGCCGCCGCACCCACCTCGGGGCCGACGCCGTCGCCCGGCAGATAAACAAGATCCAGTTTCATGCCTGTGTGGTTCCCTTGCCGCTGATCGAGGCTGAGGACGGCCTCCGGCGCCGCCGGGACCCGGGTCAGACCGCAGCCCGGGCCGGGAAGGTGAAAATCGTCGTTCCCGGCCCCCGCCTCTGCATAACAGCGCGATAGGCGGATTGCACATGGCCCTGCATGACCGCCCGCGCCCCCGCCCCGTCGCGGGCCCGGAAGGCGGCGATCAGTTCGCGGTGATGGCGCATGCTGCGGTCGAGATCCTCGCCGGTATAGGTATCGAACGTGCTGCGCAGCAGGGGCGGATCGGTGACATGCGCCAGCATCCGTTTCAGCCGCGGGCTTTCGGCGGCGTCGATGATCGCCTCGTGAAACGCCTGGTTGGCCTCCAGCACCGCCTGTTTGAAGGCGGGCAGGTGCATGGCGATGATTTCCTCCATGTCGGTGGCCAGCGATTCCAGCTCGGCGATGACTTCGGGCGTGATGCGCATGGCGGCCTGCTCGGCGGCGTAACCCTCCAGAACGGCGCGCAGGGAGAAAATCTCTTCCAGATCGCTTGCCGTCCATTCCGGCACATGCGCGCCCCGGTGCGGTTCGAACCGGACGAGGCCCTCCTGGTGAAGGCGGCGCAGGGCTTCGCGCACGGGCGTGCGGCTGACGCCGCAGAATTCCACCAGCAGGCTTTCCTTCAAATGCGTGCCGGGCGCGAACTCGCCGGACAGAATCGCGGTTCGGACACTGTCATGGGCCTTGTCGGCTGCCTTGGACATGAGCGCGCTCCGCCGGACGTTTCGGGTGAAGAGCGAAAGGGTACTCTCCGCGATGCGACGGAGCAACCGGGCGCGGCATCACGGGGTTCCCGGCCGGCCGGGGGGCGGGCCGGTTTCTCCGGACACGCTTTCGTGAACTGTGTTATTTTGCGCCGCCGTCAGGGCAGAGGGGACGGCATGCAGGGACCGCCGCATGCCAAGAGAGAGGGGGCTTGCATGAAATTCCCGGCATTCATCGTTTCAGGCGCGGTGCTGGCCGCAATCCTGCCCGGAACGGCGGCGGCGGAGACCGCCGTCTATGACTGCACGGTCGCCCATTCGGCGAAGATCAAGGGCGGACACCTGGAAGCCTCGGGAACGCAGACGGGCCCAAACGGCGGGCCGGATTCCTTCTTCGCGATCGAGCTGTCCACGCCTGAGCCCGTCGCTGCATGCGACGAGGGGTGCAGGAAGCGGCAGACCGTGCGCGAGATCCCGCCCCTCCGAAAGCGGGAGAAAACCTACGATTTATGCAAGAGCAATGGCCGGTACGTGTTGATGCACCCCTATTCGGCGAAAGCTGTGCCGGATGAATTCACGGTGGATTTCGAGGCGGAGGAAGATCTCGGTTTTCTGCGCCTCATCGGGCCGTTCGACCATGGAGAATCCTATCTGTTCTGGCAATCCGGGTTCGAATATCCGGGCTGCGAGGATACTCACCTTGTGGTGCGCCGGGGCGAGTGCAGGCGGCGGGACTGAAGGCGTTCAGTAAGAGGGCGGCCGCAAGGCCGCCCCCTGATCGCTGTCGTCAACACGGACGGGCTCAGGCGCTGCCGCCGTCGTCCTGGACGAGGTTGGCAGCGAACACGGTGTTCCAGTCGTTCTCGCCGACGCCCAGCAGCGTCAGCGAGCTGCCGTCGTTGAACGTCAACACCGAATCTTCAACGGAGTCGCCGTTCACGTCCCCGAAGGTCAGCGAGTGACCGTCGTTCTCGAGAGAGTTGATGAAATTGACCAGAGTCGTGTCCGGGTCGCCATAGATGCCGTAGGCGGTGAGATCCAGCATGTCGCCGGGAATGAGCTCGAAATTACTGTCGAAGTCTTCGTGCTGGAAGTCGGTGATCGTGTCGTTGCCCGATCCCGGACCGAAGACGAAGAGATCGGTATCCGTCCGGCGCTCCTGATCCTCCTCGCTGTCGATGGAGGCATCGTTATCGTCGACGCCATTCGAGCCCACATCGCCGGCGATGATCTGGTCGGTGCCGTCACTCGCATCCGTATAAGTGTCGTTCTCGCCCAGAAACACTTCTTCCGGCCCCGACGGCGCCAGAACGAAATTGCCGTCGGCCAGCAGATCGTCGGAAGACACGCCCACCACCGTGATCTGGTTGCCGTCGCCCAGGTCGATGACGGCATTGCCGTTGTCGTCATCGGTAACGCGTCCCGTAAGATCGCTGATGCCGGCCGCCGAAAGGTCGATCGTATCCTCGGCGGTGTTGAAGCCCATGATGGCGTCGGCGCCGCTGTTCTCCTCGAAGACATAGGTGTCGAAGCCTTCGCCGCCGATCAGGACGTCGTCGTCCGTGCCGCCGTTGAGGATGTCGTCACCGTCGCCGCCGAGGAGCAGGTCCATGCCGCCCTCGCCGTTCAGCGTATCATCGCCGCCGCCGCCGATCAGCTTGTCGTTGCCGTCCGTACCGTCCAGCACGTCATCGCCGTCGCCGCCGACAACAACTTCACCCGTCTCGTCCAGTTCAACGACAACGTCGCCGTCCGCCGTATGCATCGTGACGGAATTGTCGGCGTTTACGTTCACGTTTGGCATCTTGATGCCCCCCTTTTACCCGGCCCGGTGATGATCGCCCCACCTCGGGCTCCGCCGGGACGCACCACCCGGCGGAAAGTTCCCTCGGCCTGAGTGCCCGCCGTACGGCGGGTAACGGAAACGCCCGGGCCAAAATGCGTTTCCGAGAAAATTCGTCCGTTTGCCCCGTCCGGCCGGCCCCTCGGCCGGAACGGAATGCTCTACAGGTTGCGCCGGTTCACATGCACCGGCGGTGTGTTTTCAATTCTCCGCAACCAGAACCAGTATTGCCCAAATCCCGGCCCGCTGCAACGTAATAATCCGCACACCCCCTATTGGGCAGGGTTTAGCCAATAAGGGGTAGCCGCGGCCTCTGTTTCGCGCATCAACCGGACCTCTTGTCCGTCATCCGGTGGTCCCGCGCATTGATCCGCCACAAAACCCGGCGGCACTTCATGGCCGGGTACGGCAGAAATGTGTCAATTTTCGTTCGATCGCGAGTGCGGAGCCGCACTTTCCCTTGCCCTGGAGGGGGTTCCGTGATCCACGCCACAGAAAATGCAAGTAACACGGAGATTTATTGAAGTGTGGCTTTTGCATCAACATCAGGGCCCCGCCTGCTCTCCTCTCGTTGTGACTTTATTGAAAACGAACACTGGTATTGCATTGCCGCCCCGGCGGATTCTCCCCGGCCCGGCATGGCGGTGACATGTCTTGACGCCTGCCGCCGCGGCGCTTCATATGCCAGCCGTCATGGCCCCTCGGAGTTCAGACGATCCGCCCGCGCCGCCGCCGGGACCGGCAGCGCAAACCGTGGCCCTGTTGCGTCCGCATCAGTGGGTGAAGAACCTGTTCATCGCGGCCCCGCTGTTCTTCACGCCCGAGGCCGTGAGCGCCGCTTCGGTCTCCACAGTCGCGCTGGGCGTCGCCGCCTTTTCCCTGCTGGCCAGCGGCATCTACATTCTGAACGACTGGGCCGACCGCAAGGCCGACGCCCTGCATCCCGAAAAACGCCACCGGCCGCTGGCGGCGGGCGCCGTGCCCGTGGCTCTGGCCGCCCTCCTCATGGTGCTGTTGCTGGCGGGCGGACTGGCGGGGGCGTGGCTTCTCGATACGGAATTTTTCGGCATCGCGCTGGTCTATGCCGGGGTGAACGCCGCCTATTCCCTCGGGCTCAAGCGGCTCGCCATCGTGGACGTGCTGATGATCGCCTTCGGCTTCGTCCTGCGCATCGAGGCGGGGGCGGCGCTGATCGGCGTCAGCTCGAGCCCGTGGATCGTCATCACCGCGGGGCTTCTGGCGCTGTTTCTGGCGCTGGCGAAACGCCGGGACGATTTCGTGCGCAATCTGGACGCCGGCCACCGGCCCAGCCTGAGCGGATATTCCAGAACTTTTCTCGACGCCGCCCTGGCCATGACGCTGGGCGCCATGCTTGTGGCCTATTTGATCTATACCACCGACCAGAATGTGATGGCGCGCATGGGCACGGAAAAACTGTACTACACGGCGCCCTTCGTGGTGGCGGGCGTGCTGCGCTATCTGCAGATCACGCTGGTGGACGAACGCTCGGGCTCGCCCACGCGCATCGTGCTCTCGGACCGCTTCATGCTGATGGCGGTGCTGGGCTGGATCGCCGTGTTCGCCGGACTGATTTATCTATAGGGGCCGGGAAGGAATGGCCTGGAAACGCATCATGCTCACGGGCTGGGGGCGCACGGCGCGGGCCGACACGCTGGCGGCGCGCCCGGAGCGTATCGGGGAGGCCGTGCGGGCGCTGCGCGAGGGGCTGTCCCACGGGCTGATCGCCCATGGCGGCGGGCGCTCCTATGGCGACGCCGCCCTGAACGGCGGCGGGCGCACGCTGCTGACGGGCCGCCTGGACCGGCTGCTTTCCTTTGACGAAGACACGGGCGAACTGGTTGCGGAAGCCGGTGTCACCTTCGCCGATCTGATGCAGGTGTTCCTGCCGCGCGGCTGGATGGTTCCGGTGACGCCCGGAACGGCCTTCGCCACGCTGGGCGGGGCCGTGGCCAACGACGTCCACGGCAAGAATCACGATCAGGCGGGCTCGTTCGGCGACCATGTGCGCTGGCTGCACGTGCTGCTGCCCTCCGGCGACGTCGTGCGCGCCTCACCCC
>JBKHIN010000134.1:0-7429 GCA_046538635.1 Alphaproteobacteria bacterium | reverse complement strand
GCGCGCGCGGATCGCGGCCCACATTGAAGGTGACCCAGGTGCCCAGCCCCACCACGGGAATGCGCTCTCCTGTGGAGGGGATCGCCTTGGTCAGAAAGGCGGCCTGCGCCCGGGACGGCAGCGGCAGGGCGGAAACCGCGCCGCCGGCGGCCAGCCCCGCAAGCACGGCGCGCCTTGTCGGAAGAACGGGCCGGGTCATGTCGGCCTCCTCAAAGATTGCACCGCATGTCCTGTGCGCCGTCTCGACGGCGCCCCCCACGGGAAGTGAATGCTGGAGTTGTATCCTGACCGGCCGCAGGGGACCCGCGCAATGGCGCAGACCCAGGACCCCGGAACCTGCCCGTGACCTATTGGCGCATATCCACGGGCGGCGCGGGCGCGCAAGCGGGCCGCCCCCACCTCATGCCACAGGGGCTGGAGATGCGCCGATCAGCCCGCCTGGCACAGCGCCGTGTCGGCGCGCTCCTCGGACCAGCGCATGATTTCCCGGCGAAGATCGTCGTAATGGCTCAACCCGTTGCGCAAAGCCATATGACGGCTTTCGCCAAGCAGGGCGTCGACCTCGGTCCAGTCCTCCGCGCGCAGGTTCTCGCGGGCGGCGGGAAGGAAAAGGCCCTCCTCCATTTCCAGATGGCGGCGCATATTGCGAATGAAGGAACGGGCGGCATCGGTGACGCAGTCGCGGGGGATTTCGCACTCGTCGAGCACCCGGCGCAGCAACTGCCGCAGCGCGGTCAGCTGCTCGGCATGCCGCTGGTGCTCCCCGCCCGGATCGGGAAACCTGGCGCACAATTCCGGGGCTCTGAGCATGAGCTTGTCATAGACCAGGTTTTCCGCCGGAAGATGGGCGCAGTGGGGATAGCCCTCGAAATATTCGAGGACGGCTTCGAGAAGCGCATAGTCGGGTTGCTCGGCCCTGCCGAATAGCTCGATCTCCTGCTCGATCAGGTCGAGCAGCCGAACGAAGGTGCGATGATCCCGGTTCAGGACCTCAACGGCCTTGGACATAGTCGCCTCCCTGAAAGGGGGAGATACTTCAGGATAGGCCCGCCGCGCCTTGTATACAAGCACAAGGCGCGTGGCAGGCGTTCACAGCGGCATGGCGCAATCCAAGCCGGTACCGGTGTACTTTCGGTTAAGGAACGACCGTTTCGGGGCCGGCGGGCGCCTGTGCCGCAGCCGTTTTAAAACTGCGCCGTGAGGCCCAGGGCCACGAGGTCCGCCTCGCCCCGGTTTCTCGAGCGGGTTCTGACAAGGACCTCCGCGGGCGTGCCCTCGAAGAAGGCTTCGGTGACATCGATCAGTTCGTTGGTCACGAACACATGCGCATAGGAAAGGTCCACGCTGTACCGGTCGGAAAGGCGGAAACTGAGCCCGGCCGCGGCCCACCAGCGGTCGCCGTCGGGCACCCTTGTGGTGCGGAAGCCGTCCCGCGTGGGCGTCTGGTCGTACTGGGTCCCGGCGCGCACGGTAAAATTCTCATTAATGTCGTATTCGCCGCCCAGGGCGAAGGACCAGGTGTCGTCGTAGTTCTGGGGCATGCCCAAATTGAGGCCGGGCGCAAGATCGATGCGAATCTCGTCGAAATCGGACCAGTCGAACCAGGTGACGTCGAAGAGCAGCCGGAAGCCCGTCTCGGGTACCGAGTAAACCAGTCCGCCGCTGACGATGTCGGGAAGAGTGAGGGGCGCCGCCGCCTCGAAGAATCCGTTCACCGGCTCGAGAGGGCCGAACAGGCCCCGGATCGTCGCCTCGCCCTTGATGAGGTAATCCACGCTCGCACGGTAATGCGCGCCCAGCTGAAGATTGCCCAGATCCGCGTGGATGCCCGCGTTCCAGCTCAGATTCCAGTCATCGCCCTCCACCCTGAAAAAGCCGTCTCCGAGGGCGGGGTCAAGATTGGGGAGCGCATTGGTCAGCGTAACTTCCGCATACTGAATGTCCAGCCCTGCGCCGACTGAAATGTTATCGGTGATCTTGTAGGCAATGGTGGGCTGGACATTCATGGTGAAAAGCAGGGACTTGAGCGAGTCGAAGCGCCCGAAAAAGTCGCCGTTATATTTCACGTTCAGGCCGAAGGGGGAAGTCACTCCCAGGCCGACATACAGTCCGTCGTCATCGGCAGGTCCGGCGATATAAAAATTACCCAGCGGTATCAGGGGATCGAAGGGATTGTCGCCCGGCGTTCCCGGCACCGGAACGGGATCGTCAAGCCCCGGTACCGTTCTCACGGTGCCGTTATTTTGCTGTTCGGAGTCCAGGATCAGCCCGTAGACCGAGGAGGTTGCCGTTACCTCCTCCAGCTGCGTCAGGGCGGCCGGATTAAAGAAGACGGCGCTGGCATCCGGCGCATAGGCGCTGACACCGGCGAAGGCGCGGCCCAATCCTTGCGCGGAATGCTCCTTGATGTAGAAACCGGCGGCCCTTGCCGCCGGCGCCGCGGCCAGCGACGAGAGCAGCAGGATGGCGGCCATGCCTCGGATCGAAGACACTGCGAACCCCCTTCATTGGCCATTGTTGCAAGTCCCCGGGTTAGACGGTACTCCGGGGGCCGGCCGGCGGCCGGCCGAATTATTGGTTAACGCTATTGCACCGATATGAATAATTCGTTCCCATCGGGCGCGCCGGTTTTGACCGGCCCCGGCGCCCTTGCCATGTTCCTCGATTTCGACGGCACGCTGGTCGATTTCGCCGACCACCCGGACGACGTGGAACTGGATTCGCGAACGCTGGCCTGCGTCCGCCGGATTTACGACCGGCTGGACGGCGCGCTCGCCATTGTGACCGGGCGCGATATTGCTTCCGTGGACAGATTTTTCGCGCCGCACCTTATGCCGGTGGCAGGCGTCCACGGTCTGGTCCGGCGCGACGTCAGCGGGAGAGTCCACAGTGTGCCGCTGGACGAAGAGGTGCTTGCCGGGCTGGCGTCGAAGCTGCAGGGATTTGCGGCCCGCCATCCCGGCCTGCTGGTGGAGCGCAAACCGGGAGCGGTGGTGCTTCATCACCGGCGGCGGCCGGACCTGGCCGGGACCTGCCTGGACAGAATGGAGCGGCTGACCGGCGAGTTGGGCGGGGTCACGCTGATGCGGGGCAAGGCCGTAATCGAGGCGCGCGCGGGCAATGCCGACAAGGGCGGCGCCATCGCCGCCTTTTTGAAGGAACCTCCCTTTGCGGGGCGTTGCCCGGTTTTTGCAGGCGACGACGTGACGGACGAGCACGGTTTCGCACGGGTCAACGCGCTGGGCGGCGTTACGATCAAGGTCGGCCCCGGCCCCACCTGCGCGCGATACCGCGTTCCGCAGATCGGGGACTTCCGCCGCTGGCTGTGCGAGACGGCCCGGCGCTTTGAAGAACGGGACGGGGCATGAATTCTCTCGACCTGGGAATGATCGGGAACTGCAGCTTCGCCGCCCTTGTCGACAAGGCGGCGCGGGTGGTCTGGTGCTGTCTGCCGCGCTTCGACGGGGATGCGGTTTTCAACGCATTGATGCGTAACGGCACCGACCCGGATGCGGGCGCCTTTTCCATCGAACTGCACCGGCAGACATCGAGTGAGCAGAGTTATGCGGGCAATACGGCGATTTTGAAGACACGCCTGCACGGCGAGGAAGGCTCGATCGAGATCACGGACTTCGCGCCGCGCTTCTACTGGCGGGGACGTGCATTCCGCCCGCTGACCATCGTTCGCCGCATTCGGCCGATTTCGGGAAGCCCGCGCATCCGAATCAAACTGCGGCCGACTTTCGGTTATGGTGCGGAACAGCCCCGCCTCAAGCGGGGCTCGAATCACATCTGCTATTGCGGCGCCGACATGACGCTGCGGCTGACGACGGACGCGGCCATCGACTATGTGCTCCGGGAAACGCTCTTCAATCTGACGGAACCGGTGGATTTCCTGCTGGGTCCGGACGAGACGCTGGAAGGCGGCACCCGCGAGACGGCGCGAGAGTTCGAAGAGCGGACTACGGACTACTGGCGCAGCTGGTCGCAGCGCCTCGCCCTGCCGCTCGAATGGCAGGAAGCGGTGATGCGGGCCGCGGTCACTTTGAAAATGTGTTCCTACGAGGAAACCGGCGCCGTGATCGCCGCCGCCACGACCAGCATTCCCGAAGCGCCGGACAGCGGCCGAAACTGGGATTACCGCTTCTGCTGGGTGCGCGATGCCTATTTCGTCGTCCGTGCCCTGAACTCTCTTGCCGCCGTGCGCACCATGGAGAACTATTTCGGCTGGATCATGAACGTGGTCGCCTCCAGCAATGGCGGGCACATCCAGCCTGTCTTCGGGGTTGGCCTCGAGACCGAACTGACCGAGAGCATCGCCGGGCATCTGCCCGGCTACCGGGGCATGGGGCCGGTCCGGATCGGCAACCAGGCCTACGAACACCGACAGCATGACGTGTACGGAAATGTGGTGCTGGGCGCGGCGCAGGTGTTTTTCGACAGCAGGATGACCCGGCGCCGCCCGGCCCTGACCGATTTCTGGCGCCTGGAACAGGTGGGCGAGCAGGCCTACCGGATCCATGACCAGCCCGACGCCGGCATGTGGGAACTGCGCACGCGGGCGCGCATCCACACCTCCTCCAGCCTGATGTGCTGGGCGGCATGCGACCGGCTGGCCAAGGTGGCGGCGCATCTGGGCCGGCGCGACCGCGAAACTTTCTGGAGGGGGCGCGCGGAGGAAATTCGCAACAAGATCCTGGACGCCGCCTGGTCGGACAAGCGGCGGGCTTTCGTCGAAAGTTTCGGCGGAGAAAAGCTCGACGCCAGCGTGCTTCTGATGACCGAGATCGGGTTCCTGGAACCGGACCATCCGCGCTTCGTCTCGACGGTGGAACGGATTTCCGACGTGCTGGCGGACGGCGCCCATGTCCGGCGCTATGAGGAACCGGATGATTTCGGCCTGCCGGAAACGGCCTTCAATATCTGCGCCTTCTGGCGTCTCGATGCGCTCGCGCGCATGGGACGGAGGGAAGAAGCACGCGAAATGTTTACCGATCTTCTGTCATACAGGAACCATGTGGGTCTGCTGTCCGAGGACACGGACCCGAGGACAGGCGAATTATGGGGCAATTTTCCCCAGACCTATTCCATGGTCGGTATTATCAATTCGGCCATGCGCCTGTCCAAACCGTGGGAATCCGTTGTGTGAGCCGTTCTGGTATGACGCGTCTTGTCGTTGTTTCAAACCGAGTCAGTGATTTATCGAATGGAAGCCCCTCCGGCGGTCTGGCCGTCGCCCTGGGAGATGCGCTGCGCGAAACCGGCGGGCTGTGGTTCGGCTGGGACGGCGAGACCGGCAGCGATTCCGGCAGCCGGCCCCCGCTGCAAGTGCAGGAAGCGGGCGAGGTGACGCTGGCGACCGTGCCGCTGAGCGAGACGGAATACCGGAACTACTATCTCGGTTTCGCCAACAGCGTGCTGTGGCCGGCGCTGCACTATCGGCTCGACCTGGTCGATTTCGATACGGCCTTTCTCGAATCCTACCGTTCCGTAAACGAACGGTTTGCCGCCGTGCTTTCGGACCTGCTCCGGCCGGATGACGTCATCTGGATCCAGGATTACCACCTCATTCCGCTGGCCGCCGAATTGCGGCGCCGGGGAATACGCCAGAGGATCGGGTTTTTCCTGCACGTCCCCTTTCCGCCGCCCGACATGCTGGCGGCGCTGCCGGAACATGAATGGCTGGCGAAAAGCCTGTTCTCCTGCGACGTGATCGGTTTCCAGAGCGCGGGCGACCTGCACAATTTCCGGGGCATGGCCCGGAAACTGGGCGGCGACACGCTGGACGGCGGCCGGATCCGGATTTTCGGGCGCACGGTTACGGCGGGGAAATTTCCCATCGGCATCGACGTGGACGCCTTTCGGGCCATGGCCACCAACCGCAAGGCGAAGGAGATCGTCGAGGCCCTCCGTAAACGGACGAGGCATCTGATCCAGATCATCGGAACCGACCGGCTGGATTACACGAAAGGCCTGCCCGAACGCCTGAAGGCCTACCGGATGCTGCTGGAGCGCCACCCCGAGAACCGCAAGCGCACCACCCTGATGCAGATCGCCGCGCCCTCACGGGAGGACGTGGACGCCTATGGCGACATCCGCCACGAACTGGAGACGCTGTCGGGCGCCATCAACGGTGAATTCGCCGATTTCGACTGGACCCCGATCCGCTATATCCATCGTCACATGGGCCGCAACACGCTGGCCGCGCTGTTCCGCGCCTCCAAGGTGGGGCTGGTGACGCCGCTCCGGGACGGGATGAACCTTGTGGCCAAGGAATATGTGGCCGCCCAGAACGAAGACGATCCGGGCGTCCTGGTGCTGTCGCGCTTTGCGGGCGCGGCGGAGGAACTGACCGACGCGCTGATCGTCAATCCGCACGACATCAACGAAATCGCCGAGGCGCTGCAGCGGGCCGTGACCATGCCGCTCGCAGAGCGGCGGGCGCGCCAGAAAGCCCTCATGGCGCGGGTGCGCCGGCATGACTGCCGCAACTGGCAGCGCAGCTTTCTGGCCGCCCTGACAGGCGGAAGGGAGGGCAAAGCGGGCGCGGAAGCCGCGGTTGCCGCAGCGAAGTGAGAATTACGGCCAGCCCGTCTCCGCGGTCAGCCCGTCTCCGCGGTCTGCGGCGGCGCAGAGGGCCGTTTCACCCAGCCCGACATCCAGCGCCACAGTCCATCGAAACGGTCAACCGTCCGCTCCCAGAGCGACGGCTGACGGGGCTCGTAGGACGCCAGCAAGAGTCCTTGCGCGCCCTCTGAACCTTCTGCGGAGGACAGGCGGTCTTTCAGCTCAAGGAGGGTGCCCACGCCGCCCCGCCACATGGCGGCGTCTGAACCGGACGGGAGCGGATTGGCGTGTTCCTCCCGCACCCCGTGCCCGGCGGGCGCCTCGTCCGTACCGATGGCGGCCAGCGCCGCGCCGCTCTTCAACAGCGCGAGTTCGGCGGTGAAATGCTCCGCAGCCGCTGTTTCGTTTCCCGCCCGCCACGGAAAGCGGGCCTCGCGGGCCAGCGCCGCCGCTTCGCTTCCGGGCGCCGGATTGACCAGAAGTGCGCTCCCGGCCGCCAGGACCGGCATGTCCGCCTTGAGCGTGGCGGCATTGGCCGGAACGAGGGGGCCGAAACTGAACCCGACGGGCGTGCCCGTGCGCCGCGCCTCCTCGGCTGCCCGGGTCAGCAAAGTCAGCGCCTCTCCCGAGGCCGAGGTGGCGGAGATGCGCACGATGACTCCCCTGACGCGCCTGTCCCCGGCCGCCATCCGGATCCTCTCCGCAAGCGGGCCCGCCATTTCGCTGGTTCCGGGGTCTTCCAGGATGTCCAGCACGCCCTCCGCCTGCACGAGAGCGATAACGGGCGCACCCGCAGCACGCCGGTCCAGCGTCTCGCGATAGGTGAGAAGGCCGAGGAATTGCGCATCCGCACCGCCCCAGG
>JBKHIN010000133.1:0-7466 GCA_046538635.1 Alphaproteobacteria bacterium | reverse complement strand
TGCACCTGCGGGTTCAGCATGGCGTCGAGCTGCTGTTCGACCTGATAGCGCTGGAAGAGGGGAATGCGGTCCTTGTAGGACTGCACGTTCTTGGCATGGCTGGGCATCAGCATGCGCATGAACGCCTTGGCTTCCTTGTAGCCGTCCTCGCCTTCCACCTGCACATTGTCGATTTCGCGGCTGTAGAGATCCCGGATCGAACGCTTGATGAGGCTGCCTTCCTCGTACACCAGGCAGGGTGCGGAGGATTGCAGGGTCAGCTCGCGGACGCTTTCCCACAATCGCAGCAGATATTCATAGTCGCGCCGGATCTCCGCCTTGGTCCGGTTGGCCCCGGCCGTGCGGATGATCAGGCCCATGCCGTGGGGCACGTCCAGTTCCCCGGCGATGGCCTTCAGCCGCTTGCGGTCGGCCGCATTGGTGATCTTGCGGCTGATGCCGCCGCCGCGCGGCGTGTTGGGCATGAGCACGCAATAGCGGCCCGCCAGTGAGAGATAGGTGGTCAGGGCGGCGCCCTTGTTGCCGCGTTCTTCCTTGACCACCTGCACCAGCATGATCTGGCGGCGCTTGATGACCTCCTGAATCTTGTAATCGCGCAGGCGGACGCGCGGGCGGCGTTCCAGCTCCTCGCGCGCTTCCTCGTCGGCGCTCAGCTCGTTGAAGGTGGTGGTTTCGGCCTCATCGGAATCCGAAGACGGGTCCGGCTCGTCCCGGCCGTCGCCATTGCCGCCGCTTGCATCCGGCTCCGGCGTTTCCTCCTCGGTTTCCGCGGCGGCCTGCGCGGAGTCCTCGCCGCCGTTCAGAACCCAGTGGGAGCCGGAACGCAAAAGCGCCTGGCCATCGCCCCCGGCTTCCGGACGATCGTCTTCCCCCGGTTTCGAATTGGCATCCACTTCGTTCGTCTTTTCCGAATCATCCGGTCTGCTCCGGGTGACCAGGTGCAGGTCAGCAAAGGCCAGCGGATCGGACAGATCCAGTTGCATGCCGCCCTGCGCCTTGTTGCTGTCCTTCGCGCTGCTCTTGCCGGACTCCACGCGCCGGCGCCGTCCGGTGCGCTTTCCGCTCCGGCGCGCGCCCCGGCGGCCGCGCGGGCCCTCGTTTTCATCGGCCTCGTTTGCCTCCTCGGCCAGGCGGCGGCTTTCCTCCGCTTCCTGCTCGAGCAGCCGCTCCCGGTCGGCGACCGGGATCTGATAATAATCGGGATGAATTTCGCTGAAGGCCAGAAAGCCGTGGCGGTTGCCGCCATATTCCACGAACGCCGCCTGGAGCGAGGGCTCCACGCGCGTCACCTTGGCCAGATAGATATTGCCTTTGAGCTGCTTGCGCGCAGCGGATTCGAAATCAAACTCCTCGATACGGTTCCCTGAAACGACCACCACCCGGGTTTCCTCGGGGTGGCCGGCGTCTATGAGCATCTTCTTCGCCATGAATATCTCCGACTCGCCCAGGCGCGCGGCGATGGACGGCGCCGGGGGCCGCAATGCGGCGACCCGGCCCGGCATGGCGCGCGGGCGTCGACTGTCTCGGTTTAAGGGTACAGTCAGCGCCGGATACCGGGCCGCGCCGCGCAGCTGCCGATCCGGCGGGGCCGGAAACTTCGGAGGCTGGGGATGCGGGTTGCGGGATCATCGGTTTCCGTTTCGCTGACGGTGTTTCTCTTCGCCTCCACCATTCTCTGGCGGGCGGATGTTGCTTCGGTTCGGCCGGGCCGGCACAGATCCGGCGTAGCATTGCGGCGCACTCGACGGCCGCGCCATTTGGCCGTAAACGGCCCGAAAGGCCTTTCACAGTCCGCGCAGCTTCGACGAAACCATGTTTCCGGATTCCGAAGTTCAGGGCGAGCCTGGCAGCTCCTCCGACCGATCATTCGGGCCGGCACCGGTTCCGGGTCCGTCGCCGCCCAAAACGGGGCAGGGCACGGGACCGAGCGGATCGGGCCGCAAACAGCCTGGTGTCCGCGTACCGCCCGGCTTTCTCTCAATCCTGAAGCACACTTGGGGGTGTGCGGGCTGGGGGAACCGGAACGGCAACGCGGTTCATGCAGCCACGGCGCGGCTGGCGCACCGCAACATGCCGTTACTTTGTAGCCGCGCTTCCACGGGCTTGGCAAGTCCGGCAATTAGGGGTAGGCCAGCTCTTATTCCGGTACGAACGCTTTGCATGAAGAGGATGTTTTCGTTTATATGGGGTGCGTAACAAAGTTTAAAGTACAGACGTTGGGTGGACGCGCTGCGGAGCGTGTCGGGGTCTACTTTTCGGGAGGCATCAGGGTCGACATGGGAACCGCGAATGTCGCGAGTTTCCGGCCGCGTGCGCTGGCGGCGGGATGGCTGGTTGCAATTCTTCTCGGTTTGCTGGCTGCACCGGCGGCGGCGGAGAAGCCCTTGGTCATCAAGGCGACGGACGCCGGCGTCCTGGCGGGAGAGGCCACCGCGGACGGCAACACACGATTCGTTCTCGACCTGGCGGACGTCGTGGACGTCACATACTTCACCCTTACCGATCATTACCGTCTGGTCCTGGATCTGCCGGAACTGGACTGGCAGGTGCCCTGGGGCACGGCCTTCTCGGGCGACGGGCTGATCGAGGCCGTGCGCTACGCCCGGAACAAGCCGGGACATTCCCGGATCGTGCTGGACCTCACCGGCCCGGCCAAGGTTGACGACGACATCTGGTACAAATTGCCCGGCGGTGGCCACCGGCTGGTCCTGGATCTGGAGACGACCGATCCGCAGGTCTTCGCCAAGAACGCCGGATGGCCGGAGCGGAGCGACGTCTCGAGGCCGGGCAACCAGGAAAAAGTGCTGGTTCAGAAACGTCAGGGCCGCCATGTCATCGCGATCGATCCCGGTCACGGAGGTTACGATCCCGGCGCTGTCGGTTCCGGCGGCCTCTACGAAAAGGACGTGGCGCTGAAAATGGCGCTGCAGCTCAAGAAAACGCTCGAGGCACGCGGAAAGTATGACGTTCACCTGACGCGCAAGTCGGACAGATTCGTCAGCCACGAGGACCGTGTCGCCTTTGCCCGGGAGCGCGAGGCGGATCTCTTTATCTCGCTTCATGCTGATGCGAACGAGGTGCGAAGCGTCAACGGCGTTTCCATCTACACCCTCGACGAACGTCCTTCGGACGGCGTCGTGCGCCGCCTGGTCGAGAAGGAAAATGAAGCCAAAGGCCGGGGCGCGCGCGAAATCACCGACGACGTGCTCAAGATTCTCATCGATCTCACCCAGCGCGACACGATGACCAATTCGGCGCGCTTCGCCCGGCTCATGCTGCCCAAGCTGCGGGCGCGCAAGATCGATCTCGCGCCGAAGCCGCATCGCGGCGGCCCCTTCTACGTTCTTACGGCAGCGGACGTGCCCTCGGTACTGATCGAGATGGGCTTCATGTCCAATGCACACGACCGGCGGCTTTTGAGTTCCGGCGAGTGGCGCGCCTCGCTCGCCGAGGGCCTGGCGGACGCGATGGAACTCTATTTCACGGGGCATACGGCAATGATGCCCCTGCAGCCGGGTGGCTGACCGGGTCCGGAAGGGAGGCATCCGTGCCGGGAAACGTCACCGGTACACCGGAATCGTGACGTTCGGGCGTGCAGTGTGGTCATGAGGCCCATTATGGTACACGACAGAGAGGGCCCGTTGGCGCGCACCGGGTGCTGCCCGGTAGAGAAAGCGGCAAGCCTGATCCGGTAAAAAAGGCGGCACACCGCCCAGCAATTGGAAGATCGCTCATGTCCTTGTATTGGCGCATCGCTCTTGTCGTTGTCAGTCTGGGGTTCTTTGCGCTCATCGTGGGCGCAGGCGCGGCCGTCATCTATGTCTCGCGCATGGAGGCCCAGCTTCCCGATATCGAATCGCTGAAGGACTACGAGCCGGAGGTGATCACCCGTTTCCATTCCGGTGACGGTTCCCTGCTGGCCGAATACGCCACCGAGCGGAGGCTGTTCGTTCCGGTCGACGACATGCCGGAGCACATCCTCCACGCCTTCATCTCCGCAGAGGACAAGAACTTCTACGAGCACAACGGGCTCGATTATCAGGGCATCATGCGCGCGATGATTTCCAATGTGTGGAATGTCATCGCCGGCAAGCGGCTGGAAGGCGGCTCGACCATTACGCAGCAGGTGGCGAAAAATTTTCTGCTCTCGAACGAACGCAGCATCAAACGCAAGGTCAAGGAGGCGCTGCTCGCCACGCGCATCGAAAAGGCTTTCAGCAAGCGTGAAATTGTCGAACTCTATCTCAACGAGATTTATCTGGGCTGGCGGTCCTACGGCGTGGCCGCGGCGGCGCTCAACTATTTCGGCAAATCGCTGAGCGAGGTGACGGTGGCAGAGGCCGCTTTTCTCGCCGCGCTGCCCAAGGCCCCCAACAATTACCGGCCCGACCGGCCCGAAACGCGCAAGCGCGCCCTGGCGCGGCGCAACGCCATCCTCAAGCTGATGGCGAACAACGACTATATCACGCCACAACAGGCCGAGGCCTCCCGGCAGGAGGAACTGGTCGTCCGTGACCGGCCCGCCGGCGCGCAGCATCCCGAATCGGAATATTTCGCGGAGGAGGTGCGCCGCCTGGTCGCCGAACGGTTCGGCGACGAAGCGCTTTACAATGGCGGCCTCTCGGTCCGGGCCACCATCGAACCGCGCCTGCAGAAGGCGGCGATGAAAGCCCTGCGCGCCGGGCTGGTGGCCTACGATCAGCGCCACGGCTGGCGCGGACCCGTGGCGCGTATCGAAATCAACCAGGCCTGGGCCGAGGCGCTCGACAAGGTCGATTCGAACAGCGATCTCGATCCCTGGCGCCTGGCGGCGGTCCTTCAGGTAAACAGCAACCGTCAATTGGTGAAGGTCGGTTTCGAGGGCGGCCGTCACGCGGGCTACATCCCGTTCAAGGAAATGGAATGGGCGCGGCCCTATGTTGAGAATGAAGACGGGGAGCCGTCGCTGGGCCCGAAGCCCGAGCGGGTGAGCGACGTCCTCAAGCCCGGCGACGTGGTTTATGTCGAGCCGGTAATGGTGAAGGGCAAAATCCACCACTGGGCGTTGCGCCAGGTTCCGAAAGCCAACGGCGCGATCATCGCCATGGATCCGCATACGGGCCGGGTGCTGGCCATGGTGGGCGGCTTCAGCTTCGCGGCCAGCGAGTTCAATCGCGCAATACAGGCCAAGCGTCAGCCCGGCTCGTCCTTCAAGCCCTTCGTTTACGCGGCGGCGCTGGACAGCGGCTACACGCCCGCCAGCCTGATCCTGGATGCGCCCTTCGTGCTCGATCAGGGCGAGGACCAGCCGCTGTGGAAGCCGGACAACTATGTGAAACGCTTTTACGGGCCCTCGACGCTGCGTCTGGGCATCGAAAAATCCCGCAATCTGATGACCGTGCGGCTCGCCCATGACGTCGGCATGCGGAAGATTACGAATTATGCCGAACGGTTCGGCGTCGTCGAGGAGATGCCGCCGGTCCTGTCCATGGCGCTGGGCGCGGGCGAAACCACGCTGATGCGCATGGTGACGGCCTATTCCATGATGGTGAACGGCGGCAAGCGGGTTTCGCCGATCTTCATCGACCGCATTCAGGACCGCGAGGGCAAGACGGTGTTCCGCACCGATCAGCGGGAATGCGAAAAGTGCGATGTAGAGGAATGGAAGGGACAAAAGGCGCCCATCCTGGAGGACAACCGCAAGCAGGTTATTGATCCGCGCACGGCCTATCAGGTGGTCTCGCTGCTTGAAGGCGTGGTCAAGCGCGGCACGGCGCGGCGCGTGCAGGCGGTGGGCAAGCCCGTGGCGGGCAAGACCGGCACGACCAACGATTACCGCGATGCCTGGTTCGTCGGCTTCTCGCCCGACCTGGCGGCCGGTGTTTATGTCGGGTTCGATCAGCCGCAGTCTCTCGGCAACAAGGAATCGGGCGGCCGGGTGGCGGCGCCCATCTTCCGGGATTTCATGAAGGAAGCTCTCAAGAACGCGCCCGCCACGCCGTTCCGCACGCCTTCCGGAATCCGCTTCATGAAGGTCAACGGCCAGACGGGGCTGCGCGCCAAGCCCGGCGACAGCAATGTCATTGTTGAGGCGTTCAAGGCCGGCTCGGAGCCCTCGAACGATACCAAGAAGGTCCTGGGCGGCGGTGAAGTGGCAGCGTCGGACGAGAGCGGCGACGCGCGCAACAAGGACACCGTAGGCGGCCTCTACTGAAACAGGGCGGAAACAGGGGCGGCATCTTTACGCCGCGCCCTTCCTGCCGATATAGTCCGCCCCGGTGCGGAATGTCCGCGTGCCCTGCATCCATTCATTCAGGATATCCATGAAGGCCGAACATCAATCCCTGGTCTCCGAGATCGAGCAGTCGCTGGAACTGCTGAGGAGGCATCTTTGACTGGGACAACGCCCGCAAACGTCTCGACGAGCTGAATGCCAAGGCCGAGGACCCGGACCTGTGGAATGATCCGCAGGAGGCCCAGAAGCTCATGCGCGAGCGCAACCGGCTCGACTCCGCCATTCAGTCCTGTGAGGAGATTGCCGCCGAACTGAAGGACACGGCCGAACTCATCGAACTGAGTTCGGACGAGGGCGACGGCGACCTGCTGGGAGAGGCGGAAGCCGCTTTGCGCGCACTCCACGAACGCGCCGCCAAAGAACGCATACAGACACTGCTTTCCGGCGAGGCGGACGCCAACGACACCTATGTGGAAATTCACGCCGGCGCAGGCGGCACGGAAAGCCAGGACTGGGCCAATATGCTGCTGCGCATGTATCTGCGCTGGGCCGACGCGCGGGGCTTCAAGACCGAGCTGATCGGCGTCACCGCCGGCGAGGAGGCGGGCATCAAGTCGGCCACGGTGCTGGTCAAGGGCGAGAACGCATTTGGCTGGCTCAAGACCGAATCCGGCGTACACAGACTGGTGCGTATCTCACCGTTCGACTCGAGCGCCCGCCGCCATACCAGTTTTGCCAGCGTCTGGGTCTATCCCGTGATTGATGAGCGGATCGAGATCGAGGTGCCGGAAAGTGACGTGCGCATCGATACCTATCGCGCCAGCGGGGCAGGGGGGCAGCATGTCAACACCACGGACAGCGCGGTGCGTATTACCCATGTCCCGACCGGTGTGGTCGTTCAGTGCCAGAACGAACGCTCCCAGCACAAGAACCGGGCGACGGCCTGGAACATGCTTCGGGCGCGGCTATACGAGCTGGAACTGAAGAAGCGTGAAGAAGCGGCGCAGGCGGAAGCCGATTCCAAGACCGATATCGGCTGGGGACACCAGATCCGCTCTTACGTGCTGCAGCCCTATCAACTGGTCAAGGATCTGCGCACGGGCGTGGAGAGCACCAGTCCGCAATCCGTGCTCGACGGCGCTCTCGATGACTTCATGGCCGCTTCGCTCGCCGCCCGGGTCGCGGGCGGCGACGGGAAGGACACCGGCGAAACGCCATAGCCGCTGACGGAGGCGGCCGTATTTCTATTTCG
>JBKHIN010000414.1:0-2799 GCA_046538635.1 Alphaproteobacteria bacterium | reverse complement strand
GGCCCGCCCTTGCCGGTTCATGCAGGCTCCTCGAAGCTGTCCACACCGCCGAGGGCCACATCCTCCTTTAACGTCCGGAGCACGATCGTCGTTCGTATCCCGGTTACGGTTTCGATCGTACTGATTTCATCTTCGAGAATCCGGCAGAGTTCTTCCGTGTCCCGCGTGCGGATTTTCACGAGAAAACAGTCCTCGCCCGCGATCTTGTGAACCTCCTCGACACCCTCAATCCGGGTCAGCCGGTCTGCCGTCCGGACGCCCTTCACCGGTTTTTTCTCGGTAATGAATATATAGGCCAGCGTGCGATATCCGAGAATCTCCGGACGAATGCGGGTTTCGAACGCCCGGATCGTTCCCGTCTGCCGAAGGCGCTTGATGCGTTCGGAAACGGCCGACGCAGCGATATTCAGGCGTTTGGCAAGTTCCGCCTTGGACATCTCGGCATTGCGCAGAAGAAGGGTCAATATCTGCCGGTCCGTCCGATCCGGTGTTCTTGTCATGGTCCCGCTCCGCAAAATGGCGCTCCGATCCGCCAGCTTCTGCCGGCCAGGCCCGGTCTGTCCGGGTGAGTCGAGGGTCATGTTATCATCGTGAGAAACGTGTTTCTCCAGAAAAATCAGCGGAATTCGTAGTAGTTTGACGCGTTTTCATCGTATCGTTTACGATATAAATGATGAGACTGCGAAGGCCAGGCGCGGCGGAGCAAGACAGCGGGATGGAATGTGACCGCATAGAAGTGACCATAGGCGGCGTTCAGACCCGTATCGGAACCCGGGTGCGCGAGGGGCGCCGCCCCGCCCTTCTGCTGCTGCACGGATTTGGTGCGACCAAGGAGGATTATGCGGACCTTGCGCACCATCCCCGCTTCCGGAACCGCATGATCGTCACATATGACGCGCCGGGCCACGGCGACTCCGAATGCACGGATTTTTCCGCCCTCTCGATCGCGTTCCTGCGGGCAGTTGCCGAACGTGTCATAAAGCACTTCCGGCTTTCCCGCTTTCATCTGGCCGGGCATTCCATGGGCGGGTTGACGGCTCTGATGCTCGGTCAAAAATCCCCGGACGCGCTGCTCAGCTTCACCAATATCGAAGGCAACCTGACGCGGGAGGACTGTTTTCTGAGCAGGCAGATCCATACGTACCCGCATGAAAACGCCGACGCGTTTTTCAGCGCCTTCATTCAGCGGGTCAGGCACTCGCCCGGATGGTCGCACGCTCTCTATGCGCGCGGATTGCGCGGCAAGGTTCACGCCGGCGCCATTGCTCCGCTCTTCCGGTCAATTGTAGAGCTTTCCGATAACGGCGCCCTTCTGGAACGATTCGTTGAATTATCGTGTCCGAGGATGTTCGTTTACGGAAGGGAAAACCGCCACCTTTCCTACCTCGGCGCATTGCAAAGACACGGCATCCGGCTTGCTGAAATTCCGTGCTCGGGGCATTTTCCAATGTACTCCAACCCCCAGGCATTATGGAGCTGTATCGGCGAATTTCTCGATCGGGTGGAAGGGGAGCGGCGCCATGACCGGCGATGAACCTTGCGCCGCGCTCGGCGCCTTTTCCACCGGCACACTCTGCGATGCCCACCCGCAAGTCCGGGCGCTGGATTCGGCGATCATGCCCCTCTTTCGCGGCGCGGCATTCAGCGGCACGGCAAGGACGGCCATGACGCCGCCGGATCACAATGCCGCAATTCACCGCGCTCTGCACACCGCCAGGGAGGGAGACGTTCTGGTGATCGACGGCGGGGGCGGCAGCGCCTTCGGCCTGTTCGGCGACATCCTCGCGGCGGCCTGCATCAGGCGCGGCGTCCGGGGATGTGTGATCGACGGAACCGTCCGGGACACGGCCGGGATATGCGCCATGTGCTTTCCGGTCTTCTGCCGCGGCGTAAACGCGGCCGGCGCCGGGAAATCCGATCCGGGCGAGGTGAATGCGGAAATCGTTTGCGGCGGCGTTGCCGTTTGCCCGGACGACTTTGTCATCGGTGACGATGACGGCGTCGTTGTGGTGCCCCGTGAACTCGGCCCGCAGGTCGTTGCCCGGGCGGAAGAGGTCGTCCGCAGGGAACGTGAAATCATCAGGCGCGTGGGCGAGGGCGAAAGCACCTGCGAGATTCTCGGCATAACGCCGTAGCCGGATGTGAACCTTACGCCCCAGAAGTCAGTAAACGGAGGGAGCCCATGTCCCGTGATCGGTATTTTCACAAACTGGACGATCCGGCTGCCGGTATCGCGCGGGAGCTGGCCCCCGGGATGCGCGCACGCATCTTCACGGGCGGGCGGCTTATGCTCTCTGTCGTAACGGCGGACCCTCATGCGGAAGGACCGGTGCACAGCCATCCGGAAGAACAATGGGGCCTCCTGCTCGATGGCAGCGGGATTCGCATTCAGGACGGGCAGGATTTCTTCGTCCAGGCGGGCGATTTCTGGCATACGCCCCCCGGCATGCCGCACGGCTTCCGGGCGGGCACAAGAGGGGCCCGCATTCTCGACATTTTCAGCCCGCCGCGTACGGCATACCGCAATCCTGAAGAGGATTTCGGCGGCCGCTAGCCCGACCCACTCCGCGGCGGTCGGACGGGCGTCATGCCGGAACACCTTCGGGAATAGATCAGGCCGTTGCGGCGGGGTTGCGGACATGCAGGACCCGGCCTGCTATCGTGAGCGGACAGCTTGAAGGGGAAAGCCGATGTCTCAATCCAGCCATCCGTCGCGCATCGCCGTAATCGCCAGCATTCTCTTCGTCGTTGCCGTGGCGGTGGCACTGTGGTGGCTGCTGGAGCGGCCGGGGCCGCGGG
>JBKHIN010000132.1:0-7492 GCA_046538635.1 Alphaproteobacteria bacterium | reverse complement strand
AGGAACCGCCAGTGAACCCCATCGTCATCAGCGGAACCGGGCTCTATACCCCGCCCTTCGCCATCTCCAACGAGGAACTGGTGGCGAGCTTCAACGCGTATGTGGAGCGGTACAACGAACGCAACCGGGCCGCCATCGAGGCGGGCGAGACGGAGCCTCTGCAGCCCTCGAGCGTGGAGTTCATCGAAAAGGCCTCGGGCATCAAAAGCCGCTATGTGGTGGAGAAGGAGCACATTCTCGATCCTGACGTGATGTGCCCGCGCCTGCCCGAACGCTCCAACGAGGAACTTTCCATACTCGCCGAAATCGCCGTGGCTGCCGCGCACGAGGCGCTGAAGGCGGCGGACAAGACGCCGGGGGACGTGGATGCGGTGATCGTCGCCGCCTCCAACATGCAGCGCGCCTATCCGGCCATGGCCGTCGAGGTGCAGGCGGCGCTGGGCGTGGAGGGCTATGGCTTCGACATGAACGTCGCCTGCTCCTCGGCCACGTTCGGCATTCAGGCGGCGGCAGACCTGATCCGGGCGGGCCATGCGCGCGCGGTGCTGATGTGCAATCCGGAAATCTGCTCCGGGCACCTCAATTTCCGCGACCGGGACAGCCATTTCATTTTCGGCGACGTGGCGACGGCGGTTCTGCTCGAAGCAAGCGGGACATGCTCCGTCCCCGGCGCGTTCGAGATCGTGGACACGCGGCTGAAGACCGTCTTCTCCAACAATATCCGCAACAATTTCGGCTTTCTCAACCGCACCCACCCGGAAACCAGCGATGCGCCGGACAAGCTGTTCGTGCAGGAAGGGCGCAAGGTGTTCAAGGAGGTCGTGCCGATGGTAGCCGAACTGATCACCGGCCATCTGGCCGACAACAACCTTCTGCCCTCCTCGCTCCGCCGCATGTGGCTGCACCAGGCCAATCTGAACATGAACGAGCTGATCGCCCGCAAGGTGCTGGGCCGCGATCCGTCGCCGGAGGAAGCGCCGGTCATCCTGGACGAATATGCCAACACCTCGTCGGCGGGCTCCATCATCGCCTTTCACAAATACCGCGACGATCTGAGGCCCGCAGAGACGGGCGCCATCTGCTCCTTCGGCGCGGGCTATTCGGCGGGCAATGTGATCGTGCGGCGGCGGGCGTGATGGGCGGGCCGGCTTAACCTCAGGGCACCTGCAGTACGCTGACGATCTTGAAGGGTTTCGGGTCCTCGTCGGGCTCGGCAATTGAAATGTAATCGCCTTCCTTGATTTCGTGCCGGTCCAGCTTGAAGAGCGCCTCGTCTTCCTCCACGGGCTCGCCGGCATAGTGGAAATGCCAGCCCTTGCCCACATGGCGCAGATGGCCGTGCTCTTCCTCCTCGTCGCCCCAGAAGCGCTTGACCGTGCAGAAATCCTTGGAAATGCGCCATTCCTCCGCATCCAGATGCCCGTCCGCCGTCAGCGGGGCAATGAATTCATAGCCGTGGCGGGAACTGCCGTCGGGAAACTCGGGCGTGCGTGCCAGTTCGAGCCGGATGCGTTTGAGGGGCATATGTCACTCCTTGCCGTTTTCGATCAGGAATGTGCCAATAGCACAGGAATGGTGGCGTGTGAAATGACGTGACGCGTCACACCGCCGAGCAGGAATTCGCGCAGCCGGCTGTGCCCGAAACCGCCCATCACCAGAAGGTCGGCCTTCGCGTCAATCGCTTCGGCCAGCAGCACCTCGCCCACCGGCTTTCCGCCCGTGCGCACCACATGCTCCGTGCTCTTGAAGCCGTGCAGCCCGAGATAACCGCTCAGCTGGTCCGCCTCATCCGTGTGCAATTCTCCGGAAACTACGTTAACGATATGAATTTCCTGCGCATGCGCGAGGAAGGGCAGCGCCGCCTGCACCGCCTCTGCCGCCTCTACGCTGCCGTCCCAGCCGACGGCAATCCGTGTGCCAATGGTTTGGGCCGGTTGTTCGGGCGCCAGGAGGATGGGCTTGCCCGAACCGATCAGGCATTCCTGCAGCGCGCGGGAAATCCCGGCCGCCTGCGCCGCTTCGCCATGCACGAAGATCACGAGATCCGCAAGCCGGCTGGCCCTGTTCACGGTGGGCGCAAGGGGGCCGGTGACCTGCCGGAAGCTGACGGTCGCCCGGCCCGGGCCGCCGGGCTCGGGCACCAGCGCCACGCCCGTGCGTTCGGCCTCCTGCCCGATCAATTCGCGAAGCTGCGCGGCGGACTTGTCGGCGGCTTCCTTGGCCGCGTCCAGAATGTCCTGGATCACCGCGCCTGACAGGCCTTCGCCGAAATAGGGCAGCGTCTCCTTCGGATCCGGGCGCACGAAGACGGCGTCCAGATGCGCCTGTAGCGCCTTTGCAGTCACGAACGCCGTCTTGACGGCTGAGTCGTCGCACTCCACCCCGATCAGGGGCAGAAGAATTTTACGGATCGTCATTGGCACCTTCCCGGTTCAAGGCCGGCGGCCGCGATTATCGCGCACACCGCCGCCGGGCCGCACTGTGCGAATTTTCCCGTATAACGCAAGAGACTGCAGATTGTTTGATCGGGCGCAAGGGAGGGGCGGCGGCTTCAGAACAGCCAGCGCTTTTTGCGCCGCGCCTCGTTCCGGCCCAGCGCCTGGAACGCGTCGAGCCGGTCCTCTACGCAGCGGTAAACCGTGTTTTTGGGATAGACGCCGTGCCTGTCGCGCCGCCCCGCCGCCATGCCGGAAAGCAGTTCAAGCCCCTCATCCACGGTGCTCACCGAAAAAACGCGGAACCGGCCGGCCTTCACGCAATCGACCACGTCCGGGCGCAACATCAGGTTCTTGACGTTGGCGGCGGGGATCAGCACGCCCTGGCCGCCGGTAAGGCCGCGCTCGGCGCACAGATCGAAGAACCCCTCGATCTTCTCGTTGACGCCGCCCACGGCCTGAACTTCCCCGAACTGATTGATGGAGCCGGTCGCCGCCAGCTCCTGATTCAGGGGAAAATCGCCGAGCGCCGAGAGCAGCGCGCAAAGCTCCGTCAGCGAAGCGCTGTCGCCGTCGCTGCGGCCGTAGCGCTGCTCGAACACGAGCGTCGCATGGAAACCCAGCCTGCGCGTCTGGCCCAGCCTGGCCTTGAGAACGGAGGTAAGGATCTCGAGTCCCTTGTTGTGGATGCGTCCGGTCAGGCCCACCTGCCGGTCGATGTCCATCACATCGCCGCTGCCCGGACGTACACGGACGGTCACCCTTGAGGGCAGGGCGAAGCGAAGCGTGGGCAGCGTATAGACCCCCAGCGCGTTCACCTGCCCCACCCGCATGCCCTCGGTTTCCACGACGCGGGTTTCGCGCGTGATCTGTTCCCGCATGGCTTCCTGCAGCCGCGAAGCCCGCTCACGCCGCCCTGCGAGCGCCTCTTCGACCTGGGCCGCACCCACGGCCGATTGGCCCGCCTCGCGTGCACAGAATTCGGCCTCGCGCAGAATGTCCGCCAAATCGTCAATCTGGATCGAAAGGCGCTCCGCGTCGCTCGCACGGCGGGAAGCCTGTTCGATCACGCGCGCCATCCCCGGCGCCGTGAAGGGCTTCAGGCCGTCGCGCCTTGCGCGCCCGGCAAGCACCAGCGCCAGTTTGCGTTCGGCCGCCGTATCGCGGGGGATGCGGTCGGAGAACTCCGCCTGCACCTTGAACAGGTCCGGAAAGTCCGGCTCCTGCGCATGCAGGCCATAAAACAGCCGGTCCTCCCCGAAGAGCACCACCTTGATATTGAGGTCGACGGCCTGGGGCACCAGCGCAGTGAGCGGCGGCCCGAACTGCGCATAGTCCGCCCACGTCTCGATATGGGCCTTGCGCGCCTCGAGCGCCCGTTTGAGGGATTCCCACGCCAGGGGCTCGCTGAGCAGGCGCAGGGCGTCGATCAGGAGATAGCCGCCATTCGCCCGTTGCAGCGAGCCCGGACGGATGAGCGTGAAATCCGTGCTCATGCTGTTCATGCGTGTGCGGTATTCGATCCGTCCGCACAGATTGGCGAGCGTCGGGTTGGGCTCGAGGATGACGGGGGCGCCCTCCGCTTCCGCATTGTCCACGAACACATTTACGGCGTAGCGGGCGAAGGCGGCGTCATCTTCCGCCGGGGGCCCGCCCATGAGAAGGGCAAGAGGATTATCCCCGCCGCTCCCCTGGGCATCGGGCGCAAACAGGTGCAAATGATCCACAATGTCGTCATGGGCCCGGGCGAGCCAGTCGAGCACGGCGGCATCGTCCTCGAAATGCCGGCGCAGGGCGCCCAGGGACTGGCCCACCACATAATCGGTGAACTCCTCGTTCAGCTTGCGGACTTCTTCCTTGCGTTCGAGATTCCAGCGCGGCAGTTCCTCGAGAATGTGCTCCAGCGAGTCCTCGATTTTGCGCATGAGCGCCTGCAGGCGCTCACGCTCCTCCTCCGGCAGGGCGGCGAACTCCTCCCGGTCCATGATCTGGCCGTCCTGCACCGGCGCCACGCCGATTTCGCCGCCCCGGCTTTCCACCAGACCGAGGCCGCCCTCCTCGGCGCGCTTCGCGATGGCCTGGAAGGCCTCCTGCTGATGGCGGTCGTGGCGTTCCTCCACGGCCTTGCGGCGGCGCTTGTAATCGTCGCTGCTGAACACGTCGGGCAGGGAGGCGCGCAGGGCCTCGATCACCGCCTTCATGCCGTCGCGCAGGCGGCGGCCGCCCCCGGGGGCGAGGCGCAGGGCCAGGGGCCGTTCCGGATCGTCGAAATTGTTCAGATAAACCCAGTCGGAGGGCACGGGCTCACCGCCCGCCAGTTTCTCCAGATAGCCGCGCACCGTCTCCTGCATGCCGGTGCCGCGCGGCCCCAGGACGAACAGGTTGTAGCCGTCATGGGACATGCGCACGCCCATCTCGATGGCGCGCAGGGCCCGCTCCTGCCCGAACATGCCCTCTGCGGGACCGTCGAACTCCGCCAGCCTGTCGCTGGTTTCGAATCCCAGAGCCTCCGCATCGCAGAACCGGTAGAGCGCCTCCGCCGGCAGCGGCGCAAGCGGCTCTCGCTCATGTGACATTGACCCAACTCCCCCGCGCATACGCACGCAATCCACGTTACCGGTGTCGCCCCGGCCCGACTATAGCAACCCGCACGCCCCGAGACGAGACACTCGACAGAAAGCAACCGGGACGCTATGGTCCGCGCCCTTCAACTCTCGGCAAGACACGCAGCGCCCATGTCACGCAGCACACGGAAAGCCGCGCCGCGCGCCTGGCAGCGCATGCTCAGCGGAAGGCGGCTCGATTTGCTGGACCCGTCTCCGTTCGACATCGAGATCGAAGACATCGCGCATGGGTTGTCGCGCGTGGCGCGCTGGAACGGGCAGACCAATGGCGCCCACGCCTTTTCCGTGGCGCAGCATTCCATCGCCGTTCTCGACATTTGCGAGACGTTGAAGCCCGGCCTCGATGCGCGCTGGCGCATGGCCGCGCTGCTCCACGACGCGCCCGAATATGTGATCGGCGATCTCATCAGCCCGTTCAAGGCGGCGGTGGGGCTGGATTACAAGGCCTTCGAGCGGAAGCTTCTGGGCGCCATCCACATTCGTTTCGGCGTGCCCCCCGAACCGCCCAAGACCGTGGCCGCGCTCATCAAGCGCGCGGACCGCATGTGCGCCTATTACGAGGCGGTGGCGCTGGCCGGATTTTCCGAACGGGAGGCGCGTAAATATTTCGGCCCGCCGAGACCCGAAACCGAGCCGGAGCTGGCGCCGCTGCCGTCGAACACGGCACAAAGGCACTTTCTGAAACGCTTTCAGGACATTAACGCTGAAATGCCCGCTGCGCCTTCATGACTGGCATGAGTCTGGCATGTCAGGCCTGAGTCTGTTACCTACCTGAGGGTTGCCGGAATCCCGTTCCGGCGCAACCGGGAACCAGCAATGAAATCCGACGCCCCCATCCTCATCTGCGGAGTGGACCACCTCAACTATCTTCATCTGCGGCGCAAGCCCACGCACATGATTTCTCTGCTTGCGGATGAAGCACTGGCGAAAACGCCGGACGGCCTGCCGCCGGAGCGGCATCTCAAGCTTCATGTGGACGACATTCCGGGTCCGGAAGAGGGGAAGATTCACCCGGACCGGCCCCATGTGGACGACCTGATCCGTTTCGTCGACCGCTGGAACGGCTCGGGCCCCCTGCTCGTCCATTGCTTCATGGGCATCAGCCGCTCGGCGGCGGCGGCCTATATCACGCTGTGCCATTTCAACGACCACGGCCTGGAACGAAGCATTGCCCGCGCCATGCGCAAGATCGGCGCCCATCTGCAGCCCAATCCGCTGCTCGTGCAACATGGCGACGAGGCCCTGAAACGCGCAGGGCGCATGGTCCGGGCCGTGGAGGAACTGGGGCGCGGTTCGGGCATCAACCAGAACGGATTTGCGGAGGTGCCGCTCCGGCATCGTGCGGACTGAGATGACTCCGGAGAAAACCGGGAACAGCGAAACACACACCGGCAAGACCGGCCCGGAACACTCGGTCATCATCGGCCTGAATGCGGCCATCATCGCCGTGTGGCGCGAAACGCCCCATGTGCTGGTGGTCCGGCGGCCGGAACTTCCCGACAAGGGCGCGCCCAGAGCGGTCCCGGACGACGATTCCTTCGGCCTGCCCTTCGGCCCCTTCGACCCCGCACTGCACCGGACGCTGGAAATCGGCCTGCGCAGCTGGGTGGAGGAACAGGCGGGGCTCAGCGTCGGCTATGTGGAACAGCTCTACACTTTCGGCGACCGGGGCCGCTATACCGTGGCGCCCGGCGCGCCGCGCGTGGTGTCCGTGGGCTATCTGGCGCTGACAAGGCCGCCCGAACGCAGCTTCGCCCCCGGCAGCGCGTGGCACGACTGGTACCGCTATTTCCCCTGGGAAGACTGGCGCAGCGGCAAACCGGCCGAGATCGACGGGGTCATCGCTCCGCGTCTGGAAGAGTGGGCGCACGCCTCCACCTCCCGCGCCCAGGCCGAGCGCCGCCGCGACCGGGCCCGCCTCTGCTTCGGCCTGGACAGCCTGCCCTGGGACGACGAGAAGGTGCTGGAGCGCTACGAATTGCTCTACGAGGCGCGGCTGGTGGCCGAAGCACCCCGCGACGAGCGGCGGCGCGCGGCGGAATATCCGGAACTGTTTCCGGCCGGTTCGGAACCGCCGGCCGGCGAGCCCGAACTGCCGGAGCTGGGCGTTCCCATGCAGTTCGACCATCGCCGGATACTGGCGACCGCCATGAGCCGCCTGCGCGGCAAGCTGAAATACCGCCCGCTGGTGTTCGAACTGATGCCGGAGATGTTCACGCTGCTGGAGCTTCAGCGCACGGTGGAGGCCATTTCGGGCACCCGCGTGCACAAGCAGAATTTCCGCCGCCTGGTGGAGCGCAGCGGCCTTGTGGAGCGCACGGGGCGCAAGGTCACCGATACGGGCGGCCGCCCGGCGGAGCAGTTCCGCTTCCGCCGCGAAGTGCTGCGCGAACGCCCCGCCCCCGGCGTGCGGCTGTCGCCGGCGCGGCTGGG
>JBKHIN010000413.1:0-2802 GCA_046538635.1 Alphaproteobacteria bacterium | reverse complement strand
CTGTCCCGGAAGGCGTTGGTGATCGGGTAGCGGCGGTCGCGGCCGAAATGGCGGTGGGAGATTTTCACGCCCGGTGCGGACTGGCGGCGCTTGTATTCGGCCACGTAAAGCATGTGCTCGATGCGGCGCACGGTCTTCTCGTCGTGGCCGCGCGCCGTCACTTCGCGCACGGACATTTCCTCTTCCACGAGGCATTGCAGAATGTCGTCCAGCACCTCGTAAGGGGGCAGCGTGTCCTGGTCCTTCTGATCGGCGCGCAGTTCGGCGGAAGGCGGCTTGGTTATAATCCGCTCGGGAACGACTTCCCCTTCCGGCCCCTTCGCGCCCTTGGGACGGTGGCCGTTGCGCCAGCGCGCCAGCGCGTAAACCTGGGTCTTGTAAAGATCCTTGAGCGGATTGAAACCGCCGTTCATGTCGCCATAGAGCGTGGCGTAGCCCACGGACATTTCCGACTTGTTGCCCGTGGTCAGCACCATCGGCCCCAGCTTGTTGGAAACCGCCATCAGCAGGAGGCCGCGCACGCGCGCCTGAATGTTCTCCTCCGTCTGGTCGGGCGGACGGTTGCCGAACACATGCCCGAGCGTATGGAGAATGGTGTCCACGGAGTCGTCGATGGGCAGGGAACCCAGCTCCACCCCCAGCGCTCGCGCGCAGGCTTGCGCATCCTCCGTGCTTTCCCGGCTGGTAAAGCGCGAGGGCAGCATGAAACACTGCACACGCTCCGCCCCCAGAGCATCCACGGCAAGCGCCGCCGTGAGCGCCGAATCGATCCCGCCCGACAGCCCGATGACGACGGAGGGAAAGCGGTTCTTTTCGATATAGTCCCTCAGCCCGGTGAGCACCGCGAGATAGGCGGCCTCCAGGTCTTCTGCCGCCGGCGTGCGCTGCGCCGGTTCGCAGACCCAGCCGTTCTCGCCCCGCCTCCATTCGGTCATTGCGACGCACTCTTCCCAGGCGGGAAGCTGGACGGGCATGGAACGGTCGCCGTTCAGGACGAAGGAGGCGCCGTCGAAGGCCAGTTCGTCCTGGCCGCCGAACTGGTTGACATAGATCAGCGGCAGGCCGCTTTCGGTCACCCGCGCGACGGCGTGGCCCAGCCGGACGTCGTATTTGCGCTGGTCCCAGGGCGAGCCGTTGATGACGATGAAAAGCTCCGCCCCCGTCTCTTCCAGGCACTCGGCCACCTGTCCCGTCCAGATGTCCTCGCAGACGGGCAGGCCGAGGCGCACGCCCCGGAAGTTTACCGGCCCGGGCATGGGGCCGGGCGCGAACACCCGCACCTCGTCGAACACGCCGTAATTGGGCAGGTCCACCTTGTGGCGCAGACCGGCGATCTCGCCCCGGTCCAGCAGCGCCGCCGCGTTGTACAGCTTGCCGTCCTCGAGCCAGGGCGTGCCCACGATCACCGCCGGCCCCCGGTCCGCCGTTTCCGCGGCCACTTCGTTCAGCGCCGTCATGGCGGCGCGCTGGAGCGCGGGCTTGAGCACCAGATCCTCCGGCGGATAGCCGGTCAGGAAAAGTTCGGTGAAGACGACGAGATCGGCGCCCGCCTGCGCGGCCTGCGCACGGGCCCGGCGCAGCTTGTCCAGATTGCCGGGAATGTCGCCCACTGTGGGATTGAGCTGCGCCAGCGCGATTTTGAGATGGTCGGGCATGGTCAGATGTCAGATGTCAGATATCGGAGGTCAGGGTATAGCAGAAATGGGGAGTGGGGCGTCAGGTGCCAGAAATCACATCGCATGGCCTTGCCTTTGCCAAGGACGGGGACAGAATGCCCGCGCAGCGCGCACCGCAACGCCGGAGATTGCCATGGCCGAGAAGCTCGATCCCGCCACCCTCACGCCCCGCACGGGCTCCTCCTACCCCGCGCCCTGGAACGAGAAGGCCGCGGGCCGCGAAAAGCGCGCGCTGGGCGACGCGTTCGGGCTGACGCAATTCGGCGTCAACCTGGTGCGCCTGCCGCCCGGCGGCTGGTCCAGCCAGCGCCACTGGCACACCCACGAGGACGAATTCGTCCATGTGCTGGAGGGCGAACTGACGCTGGTCAGCGATGCGGGCGAGACAATTGTGCGCGCCGGCGAATGCGCAGGCTTCCCGGCCGGCGCGGAGGACGGGCACTGCTTCATCAACCGCACGGAGCAGGACGCGATCTATCTGGAAGTGGGCTCCCGCCGGGCGGAAGACGCCGTGCACTATCCCGACATCGACCTGCATTTGCCCGCGGGGCGTGGCGGGTTCACGAGGAAGGATGGGAGGGAGTATTGAGGGCACTTGCAGTGCTGGGCGACTCCGACCGCCAGATCACCGAGCTGACCTATGCCCGCTACCATCCCGACTATCTGCGCGCCGCCGCCAGAGCACTGGCTTGGATATTACCAGGCTAATCCACCCATCCGAAAAGTGGTATCGCATGAATGACATTTAAGAAGCTTCTTGTCTGAATGGGCTGCAGTACCAAGTAGCTGCAATATCGCCTTCTCCCGTCTCTGGAAGCAGTTCGGGCAAAGGAAATGCAGCGGATCTCCATCTGCTTGATCTTCTCTTAACTTATACGCAAAGGTGCCGTGCCCCATGTCCACGAGGCGATAACGTTCTGCCTCTTTGTCCCACGATTCCAATTCAGTTAACCGCTGCTCGAGCTCTCGATTCCGTGCTAGCAACTCCGACAAACGCTGTTGCGTCTGAAGCCAGCTAGCTTGGGCATCTCCAATCTTTCCTTGCAACTCAATGAGCTGCTCCCGGAGCTTGTCGTCCTTTGTGCGGTCGCGGATGCTCTGCGTAATCGTCCACGCTGCCTGCAGC
>JBKHIN010000412.1:0-2803 GCA_046538635.1 Alphaproteobacteria bacterium | reverse complement strand
AAGGTGACCCACAACACGTTCGGCCATCTGTTCCGCGTCACCACCTGGGGCGAAAGCCACGGGCCCGCCATCGGCTGCGTGGTGGACGGCTGCCCGCCCGGCATCTCCCTGACCGAGGAGGACCTCCAGGCCCGGCTGGACAGGCGCCGCCCGGGCCTCACCCGCCATACCAGCCAGCGGCGCGAGCCCGACCGGGCGCGCATCCTCTCCGGCGTCTTCGAGGACGAGCGCACGGGCGGGCCGGTGACCACGGGCGCGCCCGTCGCCGTGATGATCGAGAATGTGGACCAGCGCCCGAAGGATTACAGCGACATCCGGGACAAGTTCCGCCCCGGCCATGCCGATTTCACTTACACGGCCAAATACGGCCTGCGCGACTATCGCGGCGGCGGGCGCGCCTCGGCGCGGGAGACGGCGCTGCGCGTGGCGGCGGGGGCCATTGCGCAAAAGGTGCTGGAGCATCTGGCGGGAGAGGTGACCCTCCGCGCCTGCCTGGTGCAAATGGGGCCGCACAAGGTTCCCGACGACCGGCGGGACCGGGAAGAGGTGGACCGTAATTCCTTCTTCTGCCCCGACGCCGAAACCGCGAAAACGTGGGAAAGCTACCTGGACGGGGTGCGCAAGGCGGGCTCCTCCTGCGGCGCGGTGGTGGAAGTGACGGCGGAAGGCGTGCCGCCGGGGCTGGGGGCGCCGGTCTACGGCAAGCTCGACGCCGAGCTTGCGGGCGCGCTGATGAGCATCAACGCGGTCAAGGGCGTGGAGATCGGCGCGGGCTTCGAGGCCGCCGCGCTCTCGGGCGAGGAGAACGCCGACGAAATGCGCATCGAAGGGGGCCGCCCCGTCTTTCTCTCCAACCGGGCGGGCGGCGTGCTGGGCGGTATCTCCACGGGCCAGCCGCTGGTGGCGCGCCTCGCGGTCAAGCCCACCTCCTCCATTCTCACGCCGCGGCGCACCGTCACCCGCTTCGGCGAAGAGACGGAAATCTCCACCAGGGGGCGGCACGATCCTTGCGTCGGCATCCGTGCGGTGCCGGTCGCCGAGGCGATGACGGCCTGCGTGCTGGCCGACCATGTGCTGCGGCACCTGGCGCTGGGGCGCGGCCTCGACTTCACCTTCGATCGCCCGTAGTCTGACAACCTGGCGCGGCGCGGAGTGAAGGGCTGCGCCCGGGTGCGCGGGAGTCGATCCGGTTGGGGGAGATGAGGGTTTTCTTCGAGGGTACGCGGACGGGCACGGGCCGCCTGAGCGGCACGGTCAACGGCGATCTGCGCCCGCCCTTTCGCGTCTATTTCGACTATCACCTGGCGGGCCTGTGGATTCACCTGCCGGGCTTTGTGGCCTTCTTCCTGATCATTACCGGCTTTTTCGCGGGCGATGCGGGCGTGATGCTGCTCAGCCTCCTGCCCATGGGCGTGGCCTTCTACCATCAGCCGCTGGTGCGCGAGATGCCGCAGATCGAGATTTCCGCCGACGGCCTGTTCCTCGACGGGCTGGGGCTGATCTGCTGGGAGGACATCATCTCCGTGGAGCTGGAGGAAATGGAGATCGGCGGGCGGCCCCACGCCGAACTGCATATCGAGACGGCCGACACCATCGAAGCGGTGCTGGAGGACCAGCGCGGCCTCACCCTCGCCCGCAGCCTCCAGGTGATGATCTGGCGCCTCGACGAGATGAACGAACTGACCGTGAAGCTCAACCGCCTGCGCGTGCATACGGACGATCTCATGGCCGAAATCCGGCATAGAAGGTTTCACAGGTAGGCACAGGCGACTCCACAGTTCTCCCGCCCCGCTCTTCCCTGCGAAAAGCAGGGATCCAGTGCGTCACGGCGATAAGGTAATCGGGGCAAGCAAGGTTTGCTTCCGCTTTGGAACTCAGTAGGCGGAATTATTGAACTACCGCAAGCCCCTGGGTCCCGGCTCTTCGGCCGGGATGAGCGGGTGTGAAGCGGAGGTCCGCCATCAGGCCGAAACACTTTCGCAGGGATGAGCGGATTTGTTGATTTTTTCGCCGCGCCGCCCCTCATTCCCCCTTCCGGAACACCGCGATCTTGGTGAGGAAGGCCGGTTCGGAGCCCTGGAACTCGAGCCCCGCGGCGCCGAACAGGTCGGGCAGGTTTTCGTTCAAGTAGCTGGTAAAATAGGGCTCGTGGAAGCCGACGGGGAAATATTCGAGAATGCCGTCCCAGCCTTCCACGTCGCCATACTGAAGCGAGTCGACGAAAATGAAGGTGCCGCCGGGCTTGAGCACCCGTGCGATCTCGCGCGCCACGGCCTTGCGCACCTTCGGCGGCAGTTCGTGGAAGAGATAGACGCAGGTGACGATGTCGAAACTGCCGTCGTCGAGCGGCATGGTTTCCGCGTTCGCCTCCACGGTTTCCACGTCGCTCCAGCGCTTGAGGTTGCGCCGCGTCTCCGCCAGATAGTCCGGAGACAGATCGAGTGCGGTGACCGGCAGGCGGGGATAGTTGTCCTTCACGAAGGTGAGAAAGCGGCCCGTGCCCGAGGCCACGTCGAGCAGGCGCATCCTGCGCTGGTCGCGGCCCCTGAGCACCTCGTAAAGCGGCACCAGCGCCTGGCGGCGCATGGCGTCGGCGGTGCCGGAGAACAGCACCTCCACCTGGGTGTCGTAGAGGCGCGCCGATTCCTCCGACAGCCAGCCGTCCGTCTGGTAATGAAAGTTCTGGAGGTAGTAGCGCGGATAGCGCGACGGGTTGGCGATGCGGCTGACCTCCGAATGTTCCCGGCGCAGGCGGCGCTTGTTCACGCGCGGCGCGTCGCGCAGGAAGCGCCCGCTGTTCGTC
>JBKHIN010000411.1:0-2812 GCA_046538635.1 Alphaproteobacteria bacterium | reverse complement strand
TAACGTCGCCAAGACGGCGGACAAGATCGGCGTTACGACCGACGCCCTGCAGGAGATGCGCTTCGCCGCGGAACTCAACGGCGTGGCGGTCAATACCGCCGACATGGCGCTCCAGCGTTTCGTGCGCCGGACGGCGGAAGCGGCCGAAGGCACCGGCGAAGCGAAAGCCGTCCTCGAAAAGATGGGGATCCAACTTCGCACCACGGACGGCCGGTTGCGCTCCGCCGACTCTCTGCTCGCCGATGTGGCCGACAAGCTCGCGGCGGTCGAAGACCAGGGAGAGCGAGTTCGGATCGCCTTCAAGCTCTTCGATTCCGAAGGCGTTCAGTTCGTCAACGTCCTGCAGCAAGGCTCCGCCGAGCTGGACCGCATGCGCCGGGAAGCGCGAGAGCTCGGTATCGTCATCGACGAGGAGACGCTGCGTTCGGCGGAAGATCTGAATGATCAGCTTTCGATCCAGCAGAAGATCATCGACGCCGAGTTGAACAAGTCGCTGGTGCGCCTGGGCCCGGCCCTGGTCGCCGCAACGAAAGGCTTTGCCGGGCTGGCCGGGGCGGTGGGCGACGCGGTCGACGCCTTCCAGGACTTCGATGACGTCAGCCGTACCGGCCTGCAAAAACGCATCGAGCGAACCGAGCGGGCGATCAAAAATCTCGAAGCCGCCATCGACGGGGCGGCCGGCACATTTCTGGTGTTTCCCGGCCAGGCCGAAAGACGGCTGAAGACCCTGCAGGATCGTCTGGACTTTCTCAATGCGGAACAGGTGCGCCGCGACCTGATTCCCGCCTTCGAAGCGGTCCGTCCGAAGATCGAGGCGGTGCGCGACATCATCGGCGGCATCCGGCTCGACCGGACCTTCCTGCAGCAACTCGAACAGCTCCCCGGCAAGATCGGCGCCGTCTTCGGACTTGGCGGTGAGACCGGGGCGGCGCCCGGCGAGACCGACGCGGAACGGCGGGAACGGGAGCGGGAAGAACGGCGCAAGCAGCGCGAAGCGGAACGGGAGAAGGCCCGCAGAGAGGCCCATCAGCGCGAAGTCGACCGGATCGTCGAGCAGTCCGAAGCGTTCCGCGCCGCCCAGCAGGGCGAGCTGGAAACACTGCGTTTCCGCGCCCAGGAGGAGCAGGAAATCCTGCGGGAGGCGCTGCAGAACAAGGCGATCGAACTGGAGGAATTCAACGCCGTCCGCAAGCGGATCGAGGAGGACTTTTTCGCCCGGGTGGCGGAGCTGCAGGCGGACCGCGAGAGGCGCGAAACGGAATGGCGCAACCTGCAGAAACAGATCGCCATCTCGAACGCGGCCGGCATCCTCGGTGTCATCGGCAAGCACTTCAAGGAACTCCACTTCCTTGAGATGGCGTCGTCGGTCAGCAACACCGTGATGCGTACGATCGAGTCCGTGCAGGCCGCGCTTACGGTGCCGCCGCCGACGGGCTGGATCTTCGCGGCCATCAACGCAGCGGCCGGCGCCGCCAATATCGCCAGCATCGCAGCCACCACATTCGGCTCGAAGGGCAAGAAGCCATCGGTGCCCCGCGGCGGCGGCGGCGGCGGCCGGCCGGCGCGCGTGACCGAACAGATGCCTCCGTCCTCCGATCCCGGCCGTCCGCGCGGCGAGATGGTCATCCGCGTCGAAGGGCTGCCCAAAAACGGCCTGCTGCCGGTCGAGACGGTGCGCTCGCTCATCGACCAGATCAACGAGGCGGGCGATGACGGTTCGCTCGTGAGGATTTCCGGATGACCGGCGCGCCCATCATCGCCGGCAGCATTTCGGCCGAAGGCTTCACGGACGGCGACTCCTTCATGGGGCACACGAACGCGCTGCTGGATTCGGGCGTGGCCCTTTCGGCCTCCGACGAGACGGCGGACGGCCCGGCCACGAACGCCGCCTCGTGGCTGACGCATGCGCGCTGGAAGTTCTCCGCCTCGGGCACGGTGTTCCTGAATTTCACCTATGAGAGCGCGAGGGCCATAAGGGCGCTGGGAATCTTCCGGCACAATCTGGGCTCCAACGGCTGCACCGTGCGCCTGCGCCATTCGGACGACGGCGCGGCCTGGACGACGCTGATCGAGCAGAATCCGGACCCGGACGACCGGATCCTGTTCCGCGTCGCCTCGGGCGCCGAGACGCACCGCTTCTGGCGCGTGGAGATCGACAACCCCAACGCGGCGAGCCTCTATACCGGCAACGTCTTCGCGGGCGATGTCCTGAAAATGTGGAGCCCGCCGGAGTTCGGCTGGTCGCCGCCGGGCCTGGCGAAGAACGACCGCTTCCTGAACAGCCGTTCCGAGGGTGGAGACCCGATCGGCCGCTCGTTGCTGCGGCGCGAGGACATGATCGATGTGAACCTGTCGGCCGTGCCCGAGGCCTGGGTGCGCGCCGACTGGGAGCCCGCCATGTCGGCGCTGCTGGAGCACCCGGTTTATTTCAGCTGGGACAACGCCCGCTTCCCGGACGAGGCGGCCTTCTGTTTCACGGACCGGCCGCCCCGCCGGCCCGCCTATTCCGGGCCGAAGCATTTCGACATCGGCTTCTCGGCCGTCGCCTTGAGGTACTGATCAGATGACAGAGGTCAGAGGTCAGAGATCAGAAGGGCGTGAGTGGACGAGAGTTTGCGCAAAACGGCAAAACTCGTCCACCTGTGGCCGTAAACAGCGGAAACCTGCGCCCCTCGACTGGACGAGTTTCCGCCCATGACCTTCGAGAGCGCCGCCGCACAGCCGGGCCGCCTGGCGTACCAGCTGGTCGAGATCGGCTATCCCTTCTGCGCCAACACGTACGGCGTCTCGCCCTGCACGGCGAGCGCCAACC
>JBKHIN010000023.1:0-15337 GCA_046538635.1 Alphaproteobacteria bacterium | reverse complement strand
CGCTGCGCCCATTCCATGAATTTCACCATTTCCCCGCCGTCCAGATGCTGCATGGACACCGGGATGGAGGCCAGTCCCAGCAGAAGCTGGCCGAACAGGATCAGCAGGATGGACGTGTCGGCGAAACTCGACGTGGCGCGGATGCGCGCATCGAACAGGCGCCGGTGAATCAGGAGCAGAATGCCGATCAGGCAGATCAGTCCGGCCGCGCCGCCAATGGTGATCGCCATCATCTGTTTCGCGGCATGGCTTATGCCGAGCGCGTCGAACACCCAGATGGGCGTCAGCAGACCGCCGATGTGACCCAGGAAGATAACCAGAATGCCCACATGAAAGAGCACGCTGCCGGTAACGAGCTGCCTGCGCCGGAGAAGCTGGCTCGACCCGCTGCGCCAGGAATACTGGCCGTGTTCGAAGCGGAGCACGCTGCCCGCCGCGAAAACGGCAAGGCAGATATAGGGATAGACCCCGAAAAAAAACGTGTTCAGATATTCCGCCATTACGATTACTCCGTTCGAGCGCCTTTGCCGGGCGCGCCGCCGGTGCGCATGCGCGCCAGCATGTCGTCAGCCTTCGAACAGGAGGCGTCTCCGGGGCCGAAGGTCACCGGCTCGTCCTCCCACGCCTTGTCGAGAGCCTCCAGATCGTCCGCATCCTCATCGGGCGCCTGGCGAAGCTCGTCCAGTTCGGCCCGCTGGGGCGCCCGGCCGGCCATGAGTTCGAGCAGCCGGAACACCGCGGCATAGGAGGATTTCCGCCTGGCCAGCCGTTCCTTGAGCGCGGCGATGACGCTGACCGGCTCCGCCAGCAGCGCGCGGGCTTCCGCCTCCGGGCGGGTGGAGAGATATTCGAGAAAGAGCGGCAGGTGATCGGGAAGTTCACCCGCCGCCAGTTCCAGACCGCCCCTTGCATAGAGGGTTTTGAGATCCACCATGGCCTGGCCGCGGTCCCGGGACTCACCATGCACGTGCTCGAACAAATGGAGTGAGAGCGAGCGCGTGCGGTCGAACAGGAACACATAGCGTTCCTGAAGCTCGTAGAGATCGAGCGTCTTCAGCTCGTTCACCAGCCGGTCGATCTGGCGCAGGGCCCAGTCCGGCGCCGGTGCCTCCCGGCGGATAACCGCCCCGATCTCGTCCGCTGCATCCTTCAACTCCTGCGTCGGGTAGGAAAGCAGAGCACTGAGCGCCTTGCAGCTATTCGTCATCCGGAACCTCCTCAGCCTACTTCCTTTTCGCGGGGACGCTGGAAGATGCCGGTCCACTGCACGGCCTTCGTCGGCTCGCCGCAGCCCTCGCCGAAGCTGAAGCCGCAGCCGCCGCGCAGATCGTAGGCGTCCTCCGCATGTTCCCGGTGCGAGGTCGGGATCACGAACCGGTCCTCGTAATTGGCGATCGCCATGAGCCGGTACATGTCCTCGATCTGCTGTGCGGTCATGCCCACGCGGCCCGGGATGGTATCGTCCTCCGCGCCCTCATAGGATTTGGAGCGCATATAGGCGCGCATGGCGATCAGCCGTTCGAGCGCCTGCGCCACCGGCTCCTCCTCGCCCGCGGTCAGCATATTGGCGAGGTATTCAATCGGGATGCGCAGATCCCGGACATTCGGCATCTCGCCCTTCTCGCCGAAGGCGCCGGCCTGCGCCATCGACTGAATGGGCGACAGCGGCGGCACGTACCAGACCATGGGCAGCGTCCGGTATTCCGGGTGCAGCGGAAAAGCGACCTTCCATTCCATCGCCATCTTCCAGATCGGCGACTTGCGGGCGGCTTCCAGCCACGCCTCGGGCACGCCGTCGGCGCGCGCCTGTTTCTGTACTTCCGGATCCTCCGGATCGAGAAAGATGTCGAGATGGCTATGATACAGGTCGGTTTCCTTCTCCACGCTGGCGGCCTCCGAGATGCGGTCGGCGTCATAGAGAACGACACCCAGATAGCGGATGCGCCCGACGCAGGTTTCGGAACAGACGGTGGGCTGGCCCGACTCCAGGCGCGGATAGCAGAGCGTGCACTTTTCCGACTTGCCGGTGGTCCAGTTGTAATAAATCTTCTTGTACGGACAGCCGGAGACGCACATGCGCCAGCCGCGGCACTTGTCCTGATCGATCAGGACAACCCCGTCCTCCTCGCGCTTGTAGATGGCGCCGGAGGGGCACACGGCCACGCAGGAGGGGTTCAGGCAGTGCTCGCACAGGCGGGGCAGATACATCATGAAGGTGTTTTCGAACTGCCCGTAGATCTCCTTCTGCACGTTCTCGAAATTGTAGTCCTTCGAACGCTTCGAGAACTCGCCGCCGAGAATTTCCTCCCAGTTCGGACCTTTCCTGATGTCCTCCATGCGCTCGCCGGTGATCAGCGACCGGGGCCGGGCCGTGGGCGCCGCCTGCGTCTCGGGCGCCGTCTGCAAATGCTCATAGTCGAAGGTGAACGGCTCGTAATAGTCGTCGATTTCGGGCAGATCCGGATTGGCGAAGATCTTGGAGAGAATCCGCGCCTTGCCGCCCATCTTGGGCTGCAGCTTGCCGTTCTTCTTCCGCTTCCAGCCGCCCTTCCAGCGGCCCTGGTTCTCCCACTCGTCCGGGTAGCCGATGCCGGGCTTGGTTTCCACATTGTTGAACCAGGCGTATTCCATGCCTTCCCGGCTGGTCCAGACATTCTTGCAGGTTACCGAACAGGTGTGGCAGCCGATGCACTTGTCGAGATTGAGCACCATGCTGATTTGCGCACGAACTTTCATTCCACGGCCTCCGGGAGTTTCTGGGCCTTGTCGAGCCAGTCGACCTTGTTCATCTTACGGACGATGACGAATTCGTCGCGGTTGGAGCCGACCGTTCCGTAATAGTTGAAGCCCCACGACTGCTGGGCGTAGCCGCCGATCATGTGCGTGGGCTTGACGACCGTGCGCGTCACCGAGTTGTGGATACCGCCGCGGGCGCCGGTCACTTCCGAACCGGGCACATTCACGATCTTCTCCTGGGCGTGATACATCAGCACCATGCCCGTCTTGACCCGCTGGGAGACGACCGCGCGGGCCGTCAGCGCGCCGTTCGTGTTGTAGGCCTCGATCCAGTCATTGTCCTCGATGCCGGCCTCTTTCGCATCCTCCTCGCTGATCCAGACAATGGGCCCGCCGCGTGACAGGGTAAGCATGAGCAGGTTATCCGTGTACGTGGAATGGATACCCCATTTCTGGTGCGGCGTGATGAAGTTGAGAACGATCTGCTTGTTGCCGTTCGAGCGCTCATTGATGATGGGCGCAATGGTCTTGGTGTCCACGGGCGGCCGGTAGACGCACAGGGCCTCGCCAAAGGCGCGCATCCAGGGGTGATCCTGATAAAGCTGCTGGCGGCCGGTGAGCGTGCGCCACGGGATCAATTCGTGCACGTTCGTATAACCGGCATTGTAGCAGACCTTCTCCGACTCGATGCCGGACCAGGTGGGCGAGGAAATGATCTTCCTCGGCTGGGCAACGAGGTCGCGGAAGCGGATTTTCTCGTCTTCCTTGGGCAGGGCCAGGTGGGCATGCCCGCGCCCTGTCGCCTTGCCCAGCGCCTCCCAGGCCTTGACGGCCACCTCGCCGTTGGTTTCCGGCGCCAGCATGAGGATGGTTTCCGCCGCGTCGATGTCGCTGTCGATCCTCGGCAGGCCCTTTGTGGGCCCCTCCTCGGTCACGGCGCCGTTCAGCTCTCTCAGCGCCTCGACCTCATGTTCCGTGTTCCACGCAATGCCCTTGCCGCCATTGCCGATGGAGGTCATCAGGGGCCCCAGCGCCGTAAAGCGCTTGTAGAGATTGGGGTAATCGCGCTCGACGACCGCTACGGCCGGCATGGTCTTGCCCGGAACGGGCTCCACCTCGCCCTTCTTCCATTCCCGGACGTCGGTCGCCTGCGCCAGTTCTCCGGGCGTGTCGTGCAGAACGGGAGTGAGTACCGTGTCCTTCTCCACGCCCAGCACTTCGGGAGCGACATCCGAAAACGCCTTGGCCAGCCCCTTGAAGATCTGCCAGTCGCTGCGGCACTCCCAAAGCGGATCGACCGCACCCGTCAGCGGGTGGATGAAGGGGTGCATATCCGACGTATTCAGATCGTTCTTTTCATACCAGGTCGCCGTGGGCAGGGCGATGTCGGAATAGACGCAGGTGGTGGACATGCGGAAATCGATGGTGACCAGCAGGTCCAGCTTGCCTTCCGGCGCTTCCTCGTGCCAGGGCACTTCCTCCGGCTTCTGGCCGCCGGTCGCGCCCAGGTCCTTGCCCTGCACGCCATGCGCCGTACCCAGAAGATGCTTGAGGAAATATTCGTGCCCCTTGCCCGAGGCGCCCAGAAGGTTCGATCTCCACACGAACAGGTTGCGCGGCCAGTTCACCGGCTTGTCCGGGTCCTCGCAGGACATCTTCAGCCCGCCGGATTTCAGCTCCCGCGCCACGTAGTCCTTGACCTCCAGCCCGGCCGCTTCGGCCTCGCGCGCAATGTCCAGCGGATTGCGCTCAAGCTGCGGCGAGGAAGGCAGCCAGCCCATGCGTTCCGCGCGGACATTGTAGTCGATCAGGCTGCCCGTCCACTCGCCCTCTGGCGCCAGCGGCGACAGGAGTTCGTCGACTCCAAGGGTCTCGTAGCGCCACTGGTCCGTATGCGCATAGAAGAAGGAGGTGGAATTCATCTGCCGCGGCGGACGGCTCCAGTCGAGGCCGAAGGCCAGCGGCAGCCAGCCCGTTTGCGGGCGCAGCTTCTCCTGCCCCACATAATGCGACCAGCCGCCGCCCGACTGGCCGACGCAACCGCACATCACCAGCATGTTGATGATGCCGCGATAGTTCATGTCCATGTGATACCAGTGATTCAGCCCAGCCCCCAGGATCACCATGGACTTGCCGTTGGTCTGTTCCGCATTGCGGGCAAAGGCGCGGGCGACGGCGATCACCTTGTCCCGGGACACGCCGGTAATGGCTTCCTGCCATGCGGGCGTGTACGGAATGTCATCGTCATAGGAGGCCGCCGCCCAGCCGCCGCCCAGTCCGCGGTCCAGGCCGTAATTGGCCGCCATCAGGTCGAACACCGTGGCCACCGGCGCTTCGCCGTCCTTGAGCTTCAGCCGCTTGACCGGCACAAGGTGCTCAAGAACGTCCGGGTGGTCCGTACCGTGAAAATAGTCGTGATGCCGGTTGCCGAAATAGGGGAAGGCCACTTCGGCCACGTCGTCCCTTCCCTCCATGAGGGAGAGCGCAAGGTTTGTTTCCGAGCCGTCCGCGGCCTTTTCCTCCAGGTTCCACTTGCCCTGCTCGCCCCAGCGGAAGCCCGCGGCGCCGCGGGGACAGACCGGCTTGCCGGACTTGCCGTCAATGGCAACGGTCTTCCATTCGGTGTTGTTCTCCTCGCCCAGGCCGTTGCCGAAATCGGAAGCGCGCAGCAGCCGGTCCGGTACCAGGCGGCCGTCCTTTTCCACCAGACGGACGAGCATGGGCATGTCCGTGTATTTGCGGGCGTATTCCTGGAAATACGGCACCTGCCGGTCCAGATAGAATTCGCGCAGGATCACATGGCCGAAAGCCATCGCCAGCGCCGCGTCGGTGCCCTGTTTGGGCGAGAGCCACATATCGCCGAACTTGGAGGCCTCGCTGTAGTCGGGCGAAATCACCACGCTCTTGGCGCCCTTGTAGCGAACCTCCGTATAGAAATGGGCATCGGGCGTGCGGGTCTGCGGAACGTTGGAGCCCCACAGGATCAGGAAACCGGAATTGTACCAGTCCGCGCTTTCGGGCACGTCGGTCTGCTCGCCCCAGGTCATGGGGCTTGCCGGCGGCAGGTCGCAATACCAGTCGTAGAAGCTCATGCAGGTGCCGCCCATCAGCGACAGGTAGCGCGAGCCCGCGGCATAGGAGACCATCGACATGGCCGGGATGGGCGAGAAGCCCACCACCCGGTCGGGGCCGTATTTGCGCGCCGTATAGGCATTGGCCGCGGCGATGATCTCGTTCACGTCCTCCCAGCTTGCGCGCACGAAACCGCCGAGGCCGCGTTGTTTAACGTACTCGGCACGCTTTTCCGGGTCCTCCACGATGGAGGTCCAGGCGGCGACCGGGGTTCTGGTGGCGCGCGCCTCCCGCCACAGCCTCATCAGACGGCCCCGGATCAGCGGGTATTTCATCCGGTTGCCGCTGTAGAGATACCAGCTGTAGCTGGCGCCCCGCGAACAGCCGCGCGGTTCGTGATTGGGCAAATCGGGCCGCGTGCGCGGATAATCCGTCTGCTGGGTTTCCCAGGTGACGATGCCGCCCTTCACATAGATCTTCCAGCTGCACGAGCCCGTGCAATTGGTGCCGTGGGTGGAGCGCACGACCTTGTCGTGCTGCCAGCGCTTGCGGTAGGCGTCCTCCCAGGTCCGGTCGTCGCCGGTGGTGATCCCGTGCCCGTCCGAGAAGGGGTCGACGCGTTGCTTGAAATAGGTCAGCCGGTTCAGAAGATGGCTCATGCGGTCACTCCTCCGGGGAGGTTTTTGGATTCAGACTCGGAGTCGGAAGCTTCCGTTTCGGGAGCTTCGGACCCGGATTCAGACGCCTGCTGACGTTCCACATCGTAAAGCAGCCCGCCCTTGCGCGAATAGACGAACCAGGTCAGCGCGGCGCAGGTGAGGTAGAAGAGCAAAAAGCCCCACAGCGCGCCCTCGGGCCCGCCCATGACCGTGATCGAGGTGCCGTAGGCCTTGGGAATGAAGAAGGCACCATAGGCGGCGATGGCCGAGGTGAAGCCGATGATCGCCGCCGATTCCTTCTCCGCCTGACGGACCTTCTCCTCTGCGCCCAGCTGGGGCATCAGCCGCGGCATTTCCTTGCGCATGATCACCGGGATCATCTGGAAGGTGGAAGCGTTGCCCACGCCCGTGGCGAAGAACAGGATCATGAACATGGCGAAGAAACCCCAGAACGCGCCCGGCTGATCCTTGATGCTCAGGAACCAGAGCACGCCGCCGACAGCGAGGATCATGACCGTGAACACCCAGAAGGTGACGCGCGCCCCGCCCCACTTGTCCGAGACCCAGCCCGTCATGGAACGCGACAGGGCGCCGACGAGGGGACCGAGAAAGGCGTACTGCAGTGCGTTCACCTCGGGAAACTGCGTCTTCATCAGGAGCGGGAAGCCCGCCGAGTAGCCGATGAAGGAGCCGAAGGTGCCGGTATAGAGCCAGCACATGATCCAATTGTGTTTCCGGCTGAAGATCACCGACTGTTCCGCGAAGGACGCGCGCGCCGAGGCGATGTCGTTCATGCCGAACCACGCGGCGACGGTCGCCACCAGAAGGAACGGCACCCAGACGAAGCCGGCGTTCTGCAGCCAGATCTTCTGGCCTTCCGCAGTCACCTGCGGCTCGCCGCCCAAAAACCCGAAGACACCCGCAGTGATGACCAGCGGCACCACGAACTGCATGACGCTGACGCCCAGATTGCCGAGCCCGGCATTGAGCGCGAGCGCATTGCCCTTCTGCTTCTTGGGGAAGAAGAAGCTGATATTCGCCATCGAGGACGCGAAGTTGCCGCCCCCGAAGCCGCACAGCAGCGCCAGCACCAGGAACAGGAAATAGGGCGTGTCCGGATTCTGCACGGCGTAGCCGATGCCGAAGGCCGGAATGAGCAGCGAGGCCGTCGTCAGCGTCGTCCACAGGCGGCCGCCGAAGATCGGCACCATGAAGGAATAGAAGATGCGCAGCGTGGCGCCGGAAAGCCCCGGCAGGGCCGCCAGCCAGAAGAGCTGGTCGGTCGTGTAGTCGAAGCCGATGGCGGGCAGTTTCGCCACCACGACGCTCCACACCATCCAGACGGCGAAGGCGAGCAGCAGGGCGGGAATGGAAATCCACAGATTGCGGTTGGCGATGCGCCTGCCCTTTTCCTCCCAGAATTGCTCGTCGTCAGGCCGCCAGTCTTCCAGAACCGGGCTCGTCTTCTCCGCCCGCTCTTTCGTATGCAGTTCCTGAAGTTCCGGGAATTGCGGCAGGCCCCTGAGTTCCTCTCCGAGGGAGGTCTTTTCCATATGCCGGATGGCGAAGTGCATCCAGAGCAGCGAGACGGCGACGATCAGGAAGAGCAGCATGAAGCAGCTCGTCCAGATGCCGGTGAGATCGTTCATCAGGCCGAAGGCGATGGGCAGGAAAAAGCCGCCCAGCCCGCCGATCATGCCCACCAGCCCGCCGACCGAGCCCACATGCTCCGGGTAATAGACCGGGATGTGCTTGTAGACTGCCGCCTTGCCCAGCGACATGAAGAAGCCGAGCACGAAAATCACGATGACGAATGGCACCAGACCCATCTGCGTGGAGAACCGGATGGGCCCCTCGATGCCGTGAATGATGTAATCCGTATGCGGATAGGAGAGCATGAACACGCAGGCGAGCGACACGCCGAACGTCCAGTACATGATCGTGCGCGCGCCATACTTGTCGGAGAGATACCCGCCATAGGCGCGGAAGATGCTCGCCGGAACCGCGTAGAAGGCGGCCAGCATCCCCGCCGTCTCGATGCCGAGGCCGTAGACGCCGATCAGATAACGCGGCAGCCACAGGGCAAGCGCCACGAACCCGCCGAAGACGAAAAAGTAATAGAGCGCGAATCGCCACACCTGCAGGCGCTGCAGGGGCGTGAGTTCCATCCAGGTGCTGCGGACCTTCTCGCCCCGGGCCTTCCTCGCCCTCGTGGCCGGATCCTCCTTGGTGAACAGGAAGAACGCCACCGCCACGGCGAACAGGACGATCGCGTAAATTTGCGCCGTCTCTTTCCACCCGTAAGCGACCAGCAGAAAGGGCGCGCCGAAATTGGTGATGGCCGCGCCCACATTGCCGATGCCGAAAATGCCGAGCGCCGTGCCCTGCCGCTCGCTTTCGAACCATCTCGAGGTATAGCCGATGCCCACGGCAAAGGAGCCGCCGGCGAGCCCCACGCCGAGCGCGGCGAGCAGGAACATCGGATAGGTATTCACGGTCGCCAGCAGCCAGACGGCAATGGCGGCCAGCACCATCAGGGCCGCGAAAACCCGCCTGCCGCCATACTGGTCCGTCCAGATTCCGAGGAAGATACGGCTCACCGAACCGGTCAGAATCGGTGTCGCAATCAGCAAACCGAATTCGGTTTCGTTAAGGCCCAGATCGTTTTTGATCTGGATGCCGATAATCGAAAAGATGGTCCAGACGGCGAAACACGCCGTGAATGCCAACGTACTCGACCACAGCGCGCGCTGCTGCTGACCCCTCGTAACCGATTCCAGATGGCGCATGATTGACCTTCTTGCGTTCGATCCGCCCCGCTGTTTACGGAATGTTTATCGTTTTCGAAGGGGCCGCTATCAATAGCCGGCGGCCCGGAATTGTCCGTGATCCGAAAAAACAAGAAACGCGGTCAAGAAGTTCTTTCCGGGCTACCTAATCCGTCTCCCGGCAGGACCGAATTTGCGCGCCTTTCGCTTGACATTTGTCAATCAAAAGCTTGATAACGCCCGGAATGCTCCCCGGGGTCGAACCTTACGGTACGCCATGCGTGATGAAGACAAGCCGCTGCTCAGGGATCTGGCGCTGTTCGCCCAGATGGAGGAAACGAACTTCGACACCATGCTCAAGGGCGCGTTCTTTCAGCGCTTTCCCCGCGAGGTGGTGCTGATCGAGGAAGGCGAACCGGCCGACTTTCTGCACATCGTCGTCAGCGGCGTCGTGGAACTGTTTGCCACCAACAATGACCGGCAGTGCACGATGGCGGTCGTGCGGCCGGTTTCCACATTCATCCTCGCCGCCGTTCTGAAGGATGCGCCCTATCTCATGTCCGCGCGCACCGTTGAGCCTTCGCGGATTCTTATGATTCCCTCGGACAACCTGAGATCGGCCATGGAAGCGGACCTCGGCCTCGCGCGCGCAATGGTCGGCGAATTGTCCGTATGCTACCGCTCGGTGGTCAAGGCGCTGAAGAATCAGAAATTGCGTACCGGCGTCGAACGTCTGGCGAACTTCCTGCTGCGCCTGAACGATTCGCAGGGCGGCACGGGGACCTTCAAACTTCCCCTGGAAAAGCGGATGCTGGCCTCGATTTTGGGCATGACCCCGGAGAATCTGTCGCGCGCCTTCGCCACGCTTAAACTTTACGGCGTCAAGGTGAAGGGCGCGGAGGTTCAACTCACCATGATCGACGATCTCCGGGTGCTGGCCAAACCCAACACGCTGATCGACGATCCGGCCTCATGACAGGAGGAGTGCATGCCGAAGAACGAACTTCCCGCCGCCGCCGGCAGCGTCGCGGAACGCTATCCGGATCTCTGGCAGGCATTCACGAAGCTGGGCGAGGCCTGCGCGAATTCAGGCCCGCTCAATGCGCGCGAGCGGCGTCTGGTCAAGCTCGGCCTCGCCATCGCCACCCAATCGGAAGGGGCGGTGCATTCCCACTCCCGGCGCGCTCTCCAGGACGGCTTCACCATGGACGAACTGCGCCATGCGGCGCTTCTGGCGGTCAACACCATCGGCTTCCCGCATGCCGTCGCGGCCCTGAGCTGGATCGAGGACCTGCCGCCGGAGGACTAGGACGGGGCGGAGACCGGCCGTGAATCGAGGCGCGGCGCCGCAAGATAGCGTCCGTACACGGCGGCGAAGAGCACGAATGCGCCGCCCCAGAGAACGGCGGAGGCAGTCAGGGCGGCCGCATAGTGCGCCGGCACGAACCCGGCGGCGAGACGCGCAAGAGCGCCCAGATTGACCAGCGCATAGATCAGGAGCGTGGGGACGTCCGCCTTCAGCTCCCGGCCGGTATGGCCGAGCGTCGCCCGGGTCATCACCGCGAGCGTCATCACGCCCGCCGCCCCCGCGGTCAGCGCATGCAGGGCCGTGGACGATGTGAGTATGCCGGGCGCGATGGCCGACAGGCCCAGCAGCGCCAGAGAAAGCGCCAGCCACAGATAGCCGGCATGCAGGACCGTCACCAGCGGTTCGGCGAGCGTGCGCCACCCCTGCCAGCGCGCGAGCCGCACAAGATGAAGCGCCGAGGCCGCCAGCAACAGGACGCCTGAAACCGTGCTCAGCGGCGCCCAGACCCACGCCGCCATCGCGACCGCAATCACCGCGAGCGCGGCCTTGTCGAGCGGCCTTATGGCAATGTCCGGCGGCGTCCGCCCGCTCTTGACCAGCCAGTTGCGGGTGAAGCTGGGCGTGATGCGCCCGCCGATGAGCGCCAGCAGCACCGCGATCACACCGATCCCCAGCCGCCATCCGATGGCGCCCGTTCCCCCGCCGATCCAGCCCAGATGCCAGACGACGTTGGCTGCCGCGAACGTGGTGATCAGCACACAGACAGGAAGATTGCGCCGGTTCTTGCCCGCGATGACCTCCCGCCAGATTACGCCGCTCAGAACGATCAGGAAGGGGGCATCGACGGCGAAGGCGGCCGCGGGGCCGATCGTGCCGGAAAACAGGATCGCCAGCCGCCCGGCGGCCCAGAGCGCGAAGAGCGCCATCAGGCGGCGCCCCAGAACCGGCAGGCGGCCGGTCCAGTTGGGCACGGCGGTCAGAATGAAGCCGCTCACCACCGCGCCCAGATAGCCGAACACCATCTCGTGCCCGTGATATCCCGCCGGGCCGTATGCCGTTCCCGTCATCATCAGCCCGCTGAAAGACAGCGCCGTCAGCAGCGGAATGACGGCGGCCACCAGTGCGCCGCCCAGAAAGAACGGGCGGAAACCGAAGCTGAAGAAGGGCGCGCCCCTGTAGCCGCGCCGCTGTTCCATGGTCGTCATCAGGCGAGGGTCCCCAATGGATCGTAGCCGAACCAGGCGCGGTGCGCCCAGAACAGGAAAAGGAAATAAAGACCGAGACCCGCCGCGGTTCCGGCCAGCGTGCGCGGTGTCAGGATCTGCTCTGCCCGCCATTTGAACACGGCCCGGAAGGGCACCACCGGCATCGGCCCGGCAAGCCGCCGCCAATCCTCCGCACCGAGCTGTTTCCGGCGCTTGGCGTCCACCATGGCCATGCCGCCGAGCGAAAGCAGCGTCATGCCCCCGAAGAGGACGACCGGGGCCAGAGCGCCGTTCACGGCGGCATGGGTGGCGGCCCACAGGCCGAAGCCCCACAGCACCGGATGGCGGGTGACCCCGCCGATGCCCGGCCGCTCGGGATCGAATTTCGCCGTGGACATGGAGACCGAGAGCGGGTTCGCCTCCAAAAGGCCCGCCGTTACCAGAATGAAGGCGGGGGCCATGAGAACCACGGTCACCCGGTACGCTTCCGGAGCCGGCGTCCACAGATGAATATAGGGCGCCCGCAGCAAGGCCACGATCACCCAGACCAGCAGAATCATGGAAAGGGCGGAATAGCTGGCCAGATAGGTCTTTTCGCCCAGCGTCCTGACCAGCCGCCGGCGCAGCGGCGGTATGGCCGGCACCAGATGCGCGGCCAGAAACACGGCGAGAGCGGTAAGAAATTCGGTCATGCTGTCCTCACGCGGCAGCAGAACGCCTTCGGCGCTCGAAGTTCATGGGGCCCATTGTCGCGCATTCCCGGCCTCCATGCACAGCAGACGGCGCGCGGCTTCAAGGTCCTCCGGCGAATTGACGTTGAGAAAGACACGCCCGTCCGCCCAGACCACGCGCCGCACCCCGCACGCCTCGGCGAGCGCCTTCAGCGATATCTGCGGACGCCTCAGCAGGTGCGGCCAGGCGGCCTCCAGATCCCGGCATTTCCAGCAGGCGAACGTGGGATGTTCGTGAACGCCGTCGGACGCGACCGCCGAAGTTTCTCCGGCGCAAAGCCGTTCGCCCAGGTCGGCGGGAAGGAACGGCCCGTCGACCGGTGCGGTGAGGAACCCCTCCGCCTCCGGGTAGCGGGCCGAAAGCCATTTGTGCGCCGACCATACGCCGCCCGCCGGGCCCTTGGGCGCCTCCGGCCAATCGGGAATGTGTTCGAGACCGGTGCCGTAGTCATGGGGAGCCGACAGAATCAGATGCGCCGCCTGCGGGCGCAGCCGTTCGATCACCCGGTCGACGAGCCGCCTGCCGGCCAGTTCGATCTGCCCCTTGTCGCGGCCGTGCATGCGCTGCGAGCGGCCGCCGGCCAGGATGACGGCGGCAGGCGCCGGAGCGGGCCCGCCGCCGGATTGCGCTATCGTCATGCCGCATGCTTCGCAGCGGCGGGCGGGCAGGTCAATTGCCTTGGCCCGCCATGCCCGCGGCGGCCGGACGGACTGCCTTTCCCGCCCGTTGCCCCCATTGCCCGCAGCCCGTGCACTTGCAAGACTGGTTGCGCGCCGCCTGGCGCCAGTCCGGCCCGCAGAAGGAGGCCTGCCCCGTGAAACTCCCCCTGCCCGGCCCGGGAGCCGTGGTCGCCGCGGCCTTTATCGGCCCCGGCACGGTCACCACCTGCACGGTGGCGGGCACGGAGTTCGGCTATGCGCTCGTCTGGGCGCTGGTGTTCGCGACGCTGGCGACCGTGATCCTTCAGGACATGCCGGCCCGCCTCGGGGCGGGCGCGCGCCTCGGCCTGGGCGAGGCCCTGATCGGCGGCGCGGGCAATCCCCTGCTGAAGGCGGCGGGCGCCATTCTGGTGCTGCTGGCGCTGGCCGTGGGCAATGCGGCCTATGAGGCGGGCAATCTCTCCGGCGGCGCGCTGGGGATCGAGGCCGCGCTGGGAACCGAAGCGTTCGACCGGCGAATCTACGTGGTGGCGCTGGGCCTGATCGCGGGGGCGCTGCTGCTCCACGGCCGCTATCTGGTGCTGGAACGGGTGCTGATCGGGCTGGTGGGAATCATGAGCCTCGCCTTCGCACTGGCGTTCTTTCTCGTCCGGCCTGACTGGGCGGCGCTGCTGGCGGGGCTGAAGCCGGATATCCCTGCGGACGGCCTGCTGACCGTCATCGCCCTGATCGGCACGACCATCGTGCCCTATAACCTGTTTCTGCACGCCGCCGCCGCCCGGGCCCGCTGGAAGAGCGCCGAAGGCCTGGCGCACGCGCGGGCGGACACGCGCTTCTCCATCGGAGTGGGCGGGCTGGTTTCCATCTTCATTCTTTCGACGGCGGCGGCGACGCTGTTCGGCACCGGCGCGCGGATCGACCATGCGGGCGACATGGCGCGCGCCATCGAACCGGTGTTCGGCCCGGCCGCGCGCTATCCCGTCGCCGTCGGCCTGTTCGCGGCGGGCCTTACCTCGGCGATCACGGCGCCCATGGCGGCGGCCTATGCGCTCACGGAAATGCTCCCGGCGCGGTTTGCCGCCCGTTCCGGCCTGATCTTCCGGGCCACGGCGCTCACCATACTGACCATCGGTGTGTTAACGGCCTGCCTGAACATCCGGCCCGTGACGCTGATCGTGACCGCGCAATTCGCCAACGGGCTGTTGCTGCCCATCGTGGCGGTGTTCCTGCTCATTGCCATGAACCGGAAGGATTTGCTGGGCGCGCACCGCAACGGGCCCCTCGCCAATGTGCTGGGCGGGCTGGTCGTGCTCGTCACGTTCGGGCTGGGGCTGACCTATGTATTGAAGGCCCTGGGCGCATGGGGATAGCGGCAGCGCACGGAGAGTGTGCCTCGAAGTACGGAGGCTGAAGACATGCGGATCAACCTCTTGCGGCGCGGGGCGCTGCGCGTGACCCGGGCGGAAGACAATTTCTACAATCGTCCGCTGTCGGACATCACCGCTTTTCTGATGGACGTGGATCGCGCGGAAGTCGAACCCCATGCGGGGGCGTTCTCGCTCAAGACCGTCCTCGGCGGATCGGAGCGCTACCATTTCGCCCGGCGCTGCGTCCGGGTCCGCCCCGGCGAGACGCTGCTGGTGAACGCGGAGGAAACCTATGCCAGCACCATCGGCGAACCGTGCCGCTCGCTGTCGGTCTTTTACCGGCGCGGCGACGTCGCCTCGGCGGCACGGGCGCTCACGGCATCTGACCGGGAGCTGCTGGACCGTCCGCACGAGGACGGAAACCCGCCGGAAGTCGCGCAGGTGGTTTTGAGAACCGGGAAAGAGACGCGCCGCGCGCTCACCGGCCTCGTTCGGATACTGAGCGGTCCGGAGCCGGAAGCCGCCGAGGATGCGGCGCGGCTGGCGCTCATCGCCTCACTCCGGCAATCACTGGCAACTGCGCCCCCGGCCGCCCTTGGCCACATCGTCAAACAGTCCACACGCGACGAACTGTTCACGCGCCTGCTGCGCGCCCGCGAGGCCATCCATGACCGTCAGGGGGCGGACTGCACGCTCGATGAACTGGCGGAAATCGCCTGTCTTTCCAAATATCATTTCCTGCGCGTCTTTTCCGAAGCTTTCGGGGAAACGCCGCTCGCCCTCGCCCGGCGCCTGCGCCTCGATGCCGCCTGCCGGGCGCTCGAACGGGG
>JBKHIN010000410.1:0-2821 GCA_046538635.1 Alphaproteobacteria bacterium | reverse complement strand
GGCTTGAGCCGGCCATTTCCACGACATTGCGCACCGTGATGGTGACCGTACTGGGCGTCATGCTGGGCGCAGCCTTCACCCCGGAACTGCTCTCCTCACTCGGCCGCTGGACGGGCAGCCTCGCCCTGCTCGCCGCCGTTATTGCACTCATGAGCGCGGCGGCCTATGTCTTCTTCCTCCGCGTGGGGCGATATGATCCGGTTACGTCCTATTTCGCCTCCACGCCCGGCGGGCTCACCGAAATGACGCTGGTGGGCGAGTCCCAGGGCGGCGACGTGAGGCGGATCAGCCTTACTCACGCCACGCGCATTCTGATCGCGGTGAGCCTCATTCCCTTCTATTTCCGCATCATCCAGGGCCTCGACGTACCGGTCATGCCGGCCCAGGCGGGGCGGTTGCTCGACCTGGGCTGGACCGACGCCGGGTTGCTCACCGCCTGCGCCGCGCTCGGGCTGCCGCTCGCCCGGCTGATCAAGGCGCCCGCCGCGCCGCTCACCGGGCCGATGCTGCTGAGCGCCATCGTGCACGGCGCGGGCTGGAGCAAGGCGGCCCCGCCGGTCGAGCTGATCGCCGCGGCGCAGGTGGTGGTGGGCGCCGCCATCGGCGCGCGCTTTTCGGGCCTGACCTGGGCTTCCGCCGGGCGGACGATTCTGCTCGCGGCTGCGGCAGGTGTTCTCATGATCGGTGTCGCCGTCCTCGTTTCGGCCTTCGCTGCGCCGTGGCTGGGGTTGCGCCATGAGGCGCTGTTCCTGTCGCTGGCTCCCGGCGGCATTGCGGAAATGGCGGTTATCGCCCTTTCACTGGGCATCGACACGGCGTTTGTTTCAGCCATGCATGTGATCCGCATTGTCCTGATCGTGACCCTCGCCCCCCTGGCCTGGCGCCTGACGGACCGCAAGGCGGCCGGGGCGGACGCTCAGCGCAATGAATCGAGCGGCTCACGGACGGCGCCGTAGCCCGCTTCCTCCGAAATGCACAGTACCGGACCGTCCTCGGTCTGCTCGATCCAGGGCTCCACGCAGACCACAGGGCTGGCGCGCGCCGATGCCATGGCCTCGGCCACGGACCCGGAGCGAGCGAGTTTCACGAGATTCATTCGTGTCGGGAAGATGATCGTCCATTTCCCCGCTTCGGCCTCGGCCAGCGCCCGCTGCGGATGGATCCAGACCGAATCCACGGATTCGCCGCCATCGTGAATGGCGACGTGTTCGCCGGGCGCCTCGGCCAGGAAAAAGTGGGTATCGAAGCGCTTGGGCATGAACTCCGGCGTGATCCAGTGGGCGAAGGGCACCAGCAGGTCGCAGGCCAGTTCCAGGTCCGCCGCCTCCAGCAGGGCGCCGATGCCCGTTTCGCCTGCATTCAGCCGGTCGCGGAAGGATTGCAGCCCGGCCAGTTCGGCGCCTGAAACAAGGCTGTCCTCGCCGCGCTTGCGGGCCAGCAGCACGCCGCTCTCCTCGAAGGCTTCGCGAATGGCGGCCGCGCGCAGGGCGAGCGCCGCCTCGTCCATGTCCGCCGCACCGCAGGCGCGGGCGCGTACCTCCGGCACATGATCGCGCGGGTCCACCTTGCCGCCGGGAAAGACGAGCGCGCCGGAGGCGAAGTCGATCTGGTGATGGCGCACGACCATCAGAACCTGCATTTCGCCCTCGTGCTCCCGGAGCAGCAGAATGGTGGCGGAAGGTCTGGGGGACGCGGGTGCGGGCTTAACGCTCATAAGCATCTACCTTTTGTTCGGGCCAGCCTAGTCCCGATTTTCCGGCCTGTACACGGCCCGGAGCATCCTCCGGATGGCCACATGCTTCCCCTCCCCGCCTCAGGCGTTATGCTTAACGGCACAGGCGGGCCCGCCCGGTTCGCCTTACGCCGCGTAAAGAGTGAGGTACGGGAATGCTGGAAGGCCTGCGTGTCATCGAACTGGCAAGTTACATCGCGGCGCCCGCCGCCGGCGGCATCATGGCCGACTGGGGAGCGGACGTCATCAAGATCGAACCGCTCCATGGCGATCCCATCCGCCAGTTCTTCGCCTCGATCGGGGCGGAGGTGGACGGCAACCCGGTTTTCGAACTGGACAATCGCGGCAAGCGCGGCGTCGCCATCGATACGGGTACGGAGGAAGGCGCGGAGGCCGTTCGCCGCCTCGCCGCGGAGGCCGACGTCTTTCTCACCAATCTGCGGCCGGGCAGTCTCTCCCGCGCGGGGCTCGATCATGAACGGCTGTCGGCGCTAAATCCGAAGCTCGTCTATGCCAGCGTCACCGGTTACGGCCTGTTCGGTGAGGAGAAGGACCGGCCGGGCTTCGACATGGCCGCCTTCTGGTCGCGCGCCGGCGTGGCGCGCCTGTTCGCGCCCAAGGGCACGGACCCGGTTCAGATCCGCACGGCGTTCGGCGACCATGTCACGGCACAGGCAACGGTGGCGGGCATTCTGGCCGCCATTGTCGAACGCAGCCGCACCGGGAAGGGACGGCTGGTGGAAACGTCGCTTCTGCGCTCCGGCATCTATGCTCTGGGCACGGACATGGCGATTCAGCTCGCGCTGGGGCGTGTGGCCTCCACGCCGCCGCGGGAAAAGGCCATCAACCCGATCAACAACTTCTTTCAGTCTTCGGACGGGAACTGGATCTGCCTGATGCCGCGCCAGGGCGGCGCCGACTGGGCCGACCTGACAAAGGCCATTGGCCGGGAAGACTTGCGGGAGGACGAACGGTTCAGGGATTCCAGAAGCCGCCGCGCCAACGGTCCCGAACTGGTGCGCATTCTGGACGACGCATTTGCGGCGCATACGCTGGAAGAATGGGGCGCCATTCTCGACAGGCATCACC
>JBKHIN010000131.1:0-7522 GCA_046538635.1 Alphaproteobacteria bacterium | reverse complement strand
CGGTGGCGCCGATCAGATCCATGAAGATGGTGTCCACGCGCACCTTGGCGTCCAGGTCGGCCTGCCCGGCATCCCAGGTGACGTTCAGGTCGAAATACTCGCCAATCTTGTAGTCGGGATAATTGGACTGCACCCAGTCCTTGGCGAACGACTCCACTTCCGACTGCGTCGGCTCCTGGTCGCGGAAATTGGTGGCGATGGCGATGCCCGCCGCATCCATCGTGCGCCGGATGCGGTTCTTGGCCGAGATGATCATCGACACGTCGATCGCCAGACCGGCGAGCATGAACATAACCAGCGCCGTCACCGCCGCCATGGGCAGTATGGACCCCCGGCGGTCGCGCCTGAACTGGTGGAACGCCGGGATTCGGATACCCTGAAACACGGTCAAACCTCCAACCCGTACCGGACACGTATGGCGTGCCGCATTCATTTGTCTGTGACCCGGACCGGCTCCCTCAACATCCCCGCCGGACGGTCCCGTGCAACCGCCGCAATGTTCCCTGCCCCGTGGCCCAGCTTTACTTCGGGGCTGAAAACGGGTACCCATGACAAGGGTTACCGAAGACGGTTAACGGACATGTTGATAACACGTTTTAGGCCGTCTGTGAGGCAAATTTTGGGCTCCCGGCGCAACCGCCGCGGCAGCAGCATCCTTGAATTTGCGATTCTCGGCGTTCCGCTCCTCATCATGGTGTTCGGCTTCATCGAACTTCTGCTGCTGTACGCCTCCTCCATGATGACGGCCAGCGCGAGCGAGGAAATTTCGCGCCTGCTCTATACGGGACAATTCCAGAAACGCACCGACAACACCGAAAAGGACCTGAAGGATCTGTTTTGCGATCAGGCGGTGCTGCTCCAGTGCAACGAAAATCTGCTGATCGATCTGCGGGACTTCGGCGGCTGGGATGATGTCTCGCTGCCCCGGCTGATCGATTCCGACGGCTCCTATACGGTTTCCTCCGAGCCGTCGGATACGGAGCAGGTGGACATCAGCGGCGAGCGCATCGTCGTTATGCGGGTGGTCTACCGGTGGGACCTGATGACGCCGGGCATCGCCTATTTCCTGCGCGGGGCCTGGCTGGGGAAGAATTACCTCTTCGAGGCGCGGGTGTTTATCGTCGAGCCGTGGGACTTCCTGGGGACCTGATAGCAAGGGCGCACCAATCGGTTCGCCTTGCTGTGAAAAAGAGCACAAGGGCGGCGCGGTCCGCCAGACAGGGTGTGGGTGTAGACCATGCGATTTTTTGAACTCTTCCGGTTAGGGCGGCTGCGCCGCGATCGCGGCGGCACCATGCTGGTCGAATTCTCGCTCGTGCTGCCCGGATTCTTCGTCATTCTGCTGGCCGGGCTGGCCATTGCGGATGCCATGTCGGCCTACAACCGGATGCAGCACGTATCCACCACGGTCGGAACCATGATCGCACGGCTCAAGGTGGTTTCGAACGAGGACATGGTGGGCATTGCCCAGGCGGCGCGCGGACACTTGTTTCCCTTCGGCCCGGACAATCTTTCCATTCTGGTGGCCGCCGTGTGGATTGACGACACGGGCACGCCCTCCATCCTCTGGTGCGAACGCTGGGCCATGGAAAAGTCCACGGGCGAAACCTGTTCGGGCAATCAAATCGTGGGCAGCGACGACCAGGGATATTGGGTGACCGGAACCAACCTCACGGTAGATGACCTCAGGATTCCGTCGGGTGTCCTCAAGCCCAGCACCGGCCTCGTCGTGGCCCATGCGGTCTATGAGTGGGATGCACCCTACGGGCCCCTCTCCCTCGCACAGCTCACCGACTTCACCATGAACGACGAATATTTCTATTCGCCGCGCGCCGACACCACGCTGACGCCGCCGGAGCGGGACCGCGACACGCCGAAGCCGAACTCCTCCTACAAGGTCAGAGGCTGAGGGCAACCCGTCTTCAGGCAGCCTCGCCCCGCCGCGCCTCGGCGCCGCGCGCCGCCTCCCGCTCGGCCGTCCGTTCCCATTCGTAAATGTAGTCGCGCGTCATGGGCACGGCATCGATCCGCTTGGCCATCTGGATCTGGAACACCATCAGCCCCTGATGGCGGAAGCCCATTTCCGAGCCCGTCAGATAGAATTCCCACATGCGGCAGAACCGTTCGTCGTAGAGTTCGGCCATGCGCTTCCAGTTGGCGCGGAAGCGCCGCCGCCATTCCTTGAGCGTTTCGGCATAGTGCAGGCGCAGGATCTCCACGTCCGTGACCAGCAGGCCCGAGCGTTCGATCTTCGGGATCACTTCCGAAAGCGCGGGCGTGTAACCGCCGGGGAAAATGTACTTGGCGATCCAGGGATTGGTGACCCCCGGCCCGTCGAGCCGCCCGATGGAATGCAGCACCGCCACGCCGTCATCGGCGAGCAGGCGGTTCACCTGCTCGAAAAAGCGGGCGTAGTGGTTGACGCCCACATGCTCGAACATGCCCACCGAGACGATGCGGTCGAACGGCCCCTCGACCTCGCGATAATCCTTAAGCTGAAAGTCCACCTTGGCGCCGAGGCCCTTTGCTTCCGCCCGTTCGCGGGCGCGGGCGGCCTGTTCGCGCGAGAGCGTAACCCCGGTGACATGCCCCGCGCCCGCTTCCGCCAGACCCAGGGCAAGCCCGCCCCAGCCCGAGCCGATGTCGAGCACGCGCTGCCCCGGCTTCAGGAGCAGCTTGGCCGCCAGGTGGCGTTTCTTGGACTCCTGCGCCTCATCGAGTGAGCGCCCGGGCTCGCGGAAATAGGCGCAGGAGTACTGCATGTCGGGATCGAGGAAGGTCTCGAACAGTTCCGTAGACAGATCGTAGTGATGCGCCACGTTGCGCCGCGCCACCGGGATGGGGTTGTACTGCGCAAGGCCGCGGGCGAGCATGCGGAAGCGGTGCCTCGCCGACCACAGGCGGTTGCCGGTGCGCCCGGCGGTGTTGCTCATCAGCAGGTCCAGCAGCCCGTCGATGCCGCCTTCCTCCACCGTCAGTGTGCCGTCCATATAGGCTTCACCCAGCGCCAGTTGCGGATTGAGCAGCAGGCGCCGGTGCATTCTCCTGTCGTGGAGGCGCACCGCCACCCTTGGCCGCCTGCTGCCCGCCTCCACGACATGGGCGCGCCCCTGTGCGTCGATCAGGGTCAGGTGGCCGTTGCGGATCACGCGCCTGAGCATGGAAATGAAAAGCATGGCCGACTCCCGTCGCAGCGATGCCATCGCCCGGCATCCGGATAGCGGCCGGGAAACTGCTTCCGGGGCACCCGGGAGCAGTTCCGTTTCACACGCACCGGGCATCCGGACCCGCCGTGCGATGAACGCACAGGATTATATTCCATCTCGCGATGGGGGAAAACATTGACCCGCCTCAAGGCCGCGGTTGCGGCAGGGCGGGCGAAATCCCGTTAGCACAAACGCGCGGGGACGGGGGCGGTTCCGCGCAGCCCTGCCTTGCGTTCCCGGCCGGAGCGTGCTGAGTGGCCGTGCACGGGATCATTTTTCCGGAAGGCATCGGGCGGCCGTGGTCATCATCCTGTTCGAGACATTCCTCCTGGCCGTCGCCATCGCTCTGGCGCTGTGGTGGAACATCGACCTGCCCGGAAGCATGGAGCTGACGCAGACGGCGGTCCTTCTGGGCGCGGGAGCCGCCATCGTGCCCAATCTCGCGCTGGCGCTGGGGGCGGGCTCGCCGTGGATGAAGGATCTGCAGGAGCGCACGGCCGCCATGATGCGCCGGGTGTTCGGCGGCCGGCCGGGGGCGGGCGCAGCGCTGGCGGTCGCCTATGGCGGCGTGGCGGAGGAGCTTTTGTTCCGGGGGGTGCTGGTGCCCGCTCTCAGCCTGTATATGTCCCCCTGGCTCGCGGTCGTGCTCGTGGGTCTCGGTTTCGGGCTGCTGCATCCCGTCTCCCGCCTTTACGTGGCGCTGGCGGCCCTGCTGGGCATCTTCTGGGGCGCGCTCTTCCTGTGGACGGACAATCTTCTCGTTCCGGTCATCGCCCATGCCCTCAACAACGTGATCGCGATGCTCTACTACAGCCGGTTGCTGCGCTGAGGCACGCTTTTTAGAGAACCTCGTATTTCAGATGCACCACGTCCCGGGGCAGTTGCGCCGCCTCGATCAGCCGCAGTTCGGTGGGGCGGCTGCCGGGCAGGAACAGGGGGATGCCTTCGCCCAGAAGGCGCGGCACCAGGAAAAGATCCAGCCGGTGCGCCATGCCGTGGCCCAGCGCCGCGCGGACCGTCTTGGCTCCGCCGGCGATCCACACGGGATACTTCGTGCGGTCGAGCGAGGCTTTCAGGGCGGGCACGCCCTCGCGCCACGCCTCGGTCCCGGACGGCACCTCCCGGGGCAGGGCCTTCGAGGTCAGCACGATCACGCGTTTGCCCTCATAGGGCCAGCCGCTATAGGAGAGCGCCTGATTGAACGTTTCCCGCCCCATGACGACGGTGCCCACACGCGCCAGGAAGGCCTCGAAACCGAACACCTCCGCCGGGTAGTTGTGCAGCCAGCCGACGCCGCCATCCCGTTCGGCGATATGGCCGTCCGCACTGACGGCGACACAGATGATGTATTTCTGGCGATCCAAATTTTTCTCCCCCGGGTTCGTTCCGCTTCTTATCATGCTCCGGGCCCGCACGGCACCCGGATTGACGGCCGGCACGCCCCGGTGCGATCAATCCGAAAGGTGGCGGCGGCTTGACCGGCAACTCTTGCGGCATATTTCGCCTTGGGCCGCCGGCGGACGGCATGGGGGCGGCCCCGCACGGCAAGTGAGATCATGCGATGAAACGCACATTATGGAGCGCCGCTGTCGTTCTGGCGCTGATCATTGCCGTCGTGGCCGGCCTGGGCGGCAGCGTGCTGCTGGTCCCGCTGCCCGAGGCCGCCGGTACGGAAGAACGGCTGGAGGTTTTTCCCCGAAACGGCCTGCCGCTCGAAAAGCCCGTCACCATCCGCTGGAACGAATACCAGATTCCGCATATCGAGGCCCAAACCGACGGCGACGCCGCCTTCGCCCTGGGCATGGTGCATGCCCATCTGCGCCTTGCCCAGATGGAAATTCTCAAACGCATCGCCCGGGGCCGTATCTCCGAAATGCTCGGCCCCCTGACCGCCGATATCGACGCGGCCATCCGCACGCTCGGCTTCGCCCGGGCGGCGGACGACATTCTGGCGGCGATGCCCGAAGAAAGCCGGAACTGGCTGCAGCGCTACACGGACGGCGTGAACGCCTATATCGAACGGCTGGACGATTCCGAACTTCCCCATGAATTCGCCCTGCTCGCCATGAAGCGCGAGACATGGCGGCCGGAGGATACCATCGCCATCGGGCGGCTGGGCGGCGCCGACATCAACTGGCTGACCTATCTGCTGCTTCTTCCCTTCAAGGACGAACCCGGCTTCGCCGAGCTGTGGGAAACCATCAAGCGCATCGGCAACAACAGCACGGCCAGTTTCGACATCTCGGCGGCGGGCCCCGGACGCGGCAAGGCGGACATGGACGCCCTGCTTGCGGTGGCGCGGACGGGCATGCTGCTCGCCCGCACGGGCAGCAACAGCATGGTGATCGCGCCCGGACGCAGCGCCTCGGGCGCGGCGCTGCTCGCCAGTGACCCTCATCTCGGCTTCGTGGTGCCCAATCTGTGGCTGATTGCCGGGCTGAAATCGCCGGGCTACGACATTGTCGGCATGATGCTGCCGGGCACGCCCACCTTCGGCTTCGGCCGCACGCCCCACATCGCCTGGGGCGGCACCAACATGCGCTCGCTCAACAGCGATTTCGTGGACCTTTCGGATGTGCCGGAATCGGAATTCCAATCGCACACAGAGGAAATCGGCGTGCGCTTCTGGTTCGACCGGACGGTTACGGTGCGTCTCAGCCCTTACGGCCCGGTGCTGAGCGACGCCGCCGTCTTCTCCGGCGCGCCCGATGTCTTCGCCCTGCGCTGGGTCGGCCATGAGCCGACGGACGAAATCACCGCGCTGCTCGAAGCCGCCCGGGCAACAAACTGGCGGGAATTCCGCGATGCCTTCGATACGTTCGCCATTCCGGCGCAGAATTTTCTGGTTGCGGATATGGCGGGCAACATTGCGCAGATCACCGCCACCCAATTGCCCAAGCGCAGCAAGGCGCAGTTCGACGGCATTCTCGCCTCGCCCGAAGAGGCGGAGGCCGCCTGGGACGATCTTCTGACCTCGGACGAGCTTCCCTACGCCCTCAATCCGCCGCAGGGCTTTCTGGCCTCCGCCAACAACCGTCCGGCGGTCACCGAGTCGCCCATCGGCATCTTTTTCACGCCGGACGAGCGCATCCGGCGGCTGAAGAGTCTCCTCGGCGGCGAGCGGGTGTTCGATCTCGAGGCGCTGGCGGAAATCCAGCTCGACGTCTATTCGCCGCTCGGCGTGGAAGTGCGCGACGCCGTTCTGGCGCGGCTGAAGGAGACGGATCTCGGAGGCCCGGCCCTCGGCCTGATCCGGGAATGGGACGGACGCTACACGGCCAATTCCCGGGGCGCGCTTGCCTTCGAGGCCTTCCTGAATGGTTTCGCGCCGGAGGTTTTCGAAGCGGCGGGCAAGGCCCGTTTCTTCGACGTCTTCGCGATGCTGGCCTATATCCGGCCTGCCGTGCTCGACTTCCTGCCGGACATGAGCGACGGGGAATTCCGGGCCGCCGCCGCGAAGGCGCTCGCCGCAGCGGATTCCGCCGTTGCAGGAAACCGCGTCTGGGGCGACATTCACCGGCTGCAGGTGCAGCATCCGCTGGGCTATGTACCGCTGATCGGCGGACGCTATCACTTCGGGAACTATCCGGTGTCCGGCTCGCGCGAGACCGTCATGAAGACCGGCCACGGCCTCACGGCCGGGCGCCACAGCACCTATTACGGCTCGCAGTCTCGGCACCTGTCGGACCTCAGCGATCCGGATGCGAACTATTTCGTGCTCATGGGCGGACAGGACGGCTGGCTGAACAGCGCCAATTTCACCGACCAGGTAGACCTCTGGAAGGAGGGCGATTTCATCCGTGTGCCGCTGACACCGGAAAAGGTGCGCGAAGAGTTCCCGTATCTCATGACACTGAGGCCGCCGGACTCTTCCGGGTGAATCTATTCCGGCTCGTCCTCGCCGCCCAGGCAGAAGGAGCGCTCCGGATCGACGATCAGCCGCCCGCGCATGGCCTGGCGGCCCAGCAGCATTCGAAAGCCCATTTCGTCCCGGTTGGCCAGCGACAGTTCGATGACCCAGCTGTCGTCGCCCACCGTGAGCGTGGTTTCAATGATGAAGCGCGATTCCTGCTCGCCATTCGAACTGGTAATGAGGCGCTCGTCGACCACGGGTGCCTCGCACCAGATTTCCGGCCGTTCCTGCTCCTGTATGGGATGCAGGTAGAAGCCCACGAACGGCTTGCCGTCCTTCTGGAAGGGCGAGATATCATAGGCGTGCACGGCCGAGGTCTTGGCGCCGGTGTCGATCTTGACCTTGATCTCGGGCACATGAAGGTCGGGCAGGGCGGCCCATTCGCGCCAGCCCACCACCTGCT
>JBKHIN010000130.1:0-7578 GCA_046538635.1 Alphaproteobacteria bacterium | reverse complement strand
ACCGGCGCCTCGGGCGGGGTGGGCAGCGTCGCCGTTTCCCTGCTGTCGAAACTGGGCTTTGAAGTCATCGCCTCCACCGGCCGCACGGAGGAGACGGACTATCTGAAGGAACTGGGCGCGCAGGAGATCATCCACCGGGATGAGCTTTCCGGCCCCGCCAAGCCCCTGGGCAAGGAGCGCTGGGCGGGTGCGGTCGATCCCGTCGGCTCCCACACCCTCGCCAATGTGCTGGCGGGCACGCAATATGGCGGCACGGTCGCCGCCTGCGGCCTGGCGCAGGGCATGGACCTGCCCGCCTCGGTCGCGCCCTTCATCCTGCGCGGCGTCACGCTGTGCGGCATCGATTCCGTCTATGCGCCCAAGGCCCGCCGCCTGCACGCCTGGGAGCGGCTGGCGCGCGATCTCGACACGGACAAGCTCGACGCCATGACGCACACCATCCCGCTGGCCGATGTCATTCCGGCCGGTTCCGACATTCTGGCAGGTAAAATCCGGGGCCGCACGGTCGTGGACGTCCGGGCCTGAACGGAAAGCCACCGCGTTATGAGTACCCCGCCACCCTTCCGCAAGGTGAATTTCGTGCCGCCCCGCCTGCATGTGGAGCGGCGCGAGGACGGCGCCATCATCCTGCGCAACGACAACCCGATGGACCCGCCGCCGCGCAATGTCATCGAACCCCTGCGTCAGTGGGCGGAGGAAACGCCCGGCGGCGTCTGGCTGGGAGAGCGGGACGGGCAGGGCGAATGGCGGCACCTCACTTTCGGCGGGGCGGCGCGCACGGTGAATGCCGTCGCGCAGGCGCTCATCGATCGCGGTCTGCACGAAGGCGGGCCGGATCACGGGCCGCTGATGATCCTGTCGGGCAACTCCATCGAGCACGCGCTGATGACCTATGGCGCCATCGCGGCGGGCATGCCGGTGGCTCCGGTCAGCCGCGCCTACAGCCTCATGAGCGCCGATCACGCCAAGCTCAAATATGTGTACGAATTGATCAAACCGCGCATGATCTTCGTGCAGGACGGAACGCTTTACGAGAAGGCGCTCCGGGCCCTGGATCTGGACGGCGTGGAAGTGGTCTGCGTGGAGAACCCGCCGGGAACCATTCCGGCTACGGACTACACCAAACTCACTTCAACCGCCCCCGGCCCGGAAGTGGACAATGCCTATGACCGCCTGACCCACGAAACGGTCGCCAAATACCTGTTCACCTCGGGCTCCACGGGCATGCCCAAGGCGGTCATCAACACTCACGGCATGATGTGCGTGAACTCGAGGATGGTCCGCGCCACCCAGCACCGCGGGGAAAGCGACGAGTTCGTGCTCTTAAGCTGGCTGCCCTGGAACCACACCTTCGGCGGCAACGCGCTTCTCAACACCACGCTGGCCGTGGGCGGCACGCTCTATCTCGATGGCGGCCTGCCGGTGCCCGGCAAGTTCGATGAAACCTTGCGGAACCTGCGCGAGATCGCGCCCACGGCCTATTCCAACGTGCCCGCCGCCTACGCCATGCTGGCCCCGGAGCTGGAGCGCGACGAGGCGCTTGCCCGCAATTTCTTCAGCCGGTTGAAATTGCTGTCCTATGGCGGTGCGGCGCTGAGCGGGGATATTTACGAGCGCATCCAGCGCGTGGCCGTGCGCACGACCGGAGAGCGCATCATGTTCTCCAGCGGCTACGGCGCCACGGAGACCGCCCCGACGATCACCTCCGTGCACTGGGAGACGGACCGGGTGGGGCTGATCGGCCTGCCCCTGCCGGGGGTGGAACTGAAGCTTGCGCCCGTGGGCGGCAAATACGAGGTGCGCGCCCGCGGCCCCGCCATCACGCCGGGCTATTACGGCCGGCCCGATCTCACCGAGGCCGCCTTTGACGAGGAGGGCTTTTACCGGCTGGGCGACGCCGCCAAATTCGTCGATCCCGAACGGCCGGAAGCGGGCCTCGTCTTCGACGGCAGGGTGGCGGAGGATTTCAAGCTCGCCACCGGCACCTGGGTCAATGCGGGCAAGCTGAGGCTGGAGGCCCTGAGCGCCCTTGACGGGCTGGCGCAGGACGCCCTGGTCGCCGGGCAGGACAGGCCCTTCGTCGCCCTGTTGATCTGGCCCAATCTGGCCGCCGCGCGGGAACTGACCGGCGAGCCCGATCTCACGCCGGAGGCGGCGGTGGTCCACCCCTTGCTTTTGGAAAGGGTGCGTGAAGGGTTGGCCCGCCACAATGAACGCCATCAGGGTTCGAGCACCCGCATCGCGCGGGCGTTGCTGATGGCCGAGCCGCCGGACATGGATGCCGGCGAGATCACGGACAAGGGGTACGTCAACCAGCGCAGGGCGCTGGAGCGGCGCGCGCATCTGGTCAACCGTCTTTACGAGGAACGCGAACTTCCCGAGGCAACCGGAGCGGGTCGCGTCATTGTGGCGAGTTGAACACAGGGGACGGATGGTTAACACTTCGTTATGCTGGCAAGCAACTGATTTCGCTGAAATTGGGAGCCGGGGGCAATGCCCGAAAATGTAGTCCTGATGGCGGCCGGTCTGATGATTGGCGTGGTGGTGGCCGCGCCGGTAGGGCCGGTGAACCTGATCTGCATCCGCCGCACGCTGGCTTTCGGCCGCCTCAACGGCTTTCTCTCGGGCACGGGCGCGGCGCTGGGCGACGGCCTGTTCGCGCTGGTGGTCGCCTTCGGCCTGACCGCCGTTTCCAGTTTCCTCGACGGCTGGGACGCGTGGATCCTCACGGTCGGCGGGCTGCTGCTCATCGGCATGGGCATCCATACCTATTTCGCCAATCCCCGTGCCTGCGCCAATGCACAGGACACACGCCTGCCCACCGGCAAGCGCGGCGGAAATCTCTTGAGCGCCTTTGCATCCACCTTCCTGCTCACCATCACAAATCCCGCGACGATGGCGGGTTTCGTGGCGCTGTTCTCCGGCCTGGGCTTGGGCGGCGAGGAAATGTCCTATGGCCGCGCGGCCCTGCTGGTCACGGCAGTGATTGCGGGCTCCGCGCTCTGGTGGCTGGCGGTGACGGCCTTCACCGGCCGCTTCAAGGGCAAGCTCAAACTCTCCACCCTGCAGCTCATCAACCGCGTGTCGGGCATGGCGATCGGTTCCTTCGGCATTTTCGTGCTGGGCCGCATGCTGGTCCGCATGGTTCTTTAGCCGCCGTAAGGGTGTGGACATCAACCTCTCCCCCGGGAGAGGAAGAGTCGAGCGACGGCAATGGGATGGGTACACGCCTCCAGGCCGGGCGGCGCGTGCCGGGGAGACTTGGAGAAAGGGGAAGAGCATGAATGGCGCCGACGCGCTGATGCAGACGCTCGTGAATTCGGGCACCGGCATCTGTTTCGCCAATCCCGGTACGACGGAAATGCATCTGGTCGCCGCCATCGACCGGACCGAGGGCATGCGCGCCGTCCTGGGCCTGTTCGAGGGCGTGGTCACGGGTGCGGCCGACGGCTGGGGCCGCATGACCGGCCGGCCCGCCGCCACGCTGACCCATCTGGGGCCGGGCTTCGCCAACGGTCTCGCCAATCTGCACAACGCCCGCCGGGCGCGCACGCCGATCGTGAACCTGGTCGGCGACCATGCCACCTACCATGTGGGCCTGGACGCGCCGCTGACCTCCGATATCGAAAGCCTGGCGCGCCCCATGTCCATCTGGGTACGGACGGCCACGGATGCCGGATCCCTGCCGAAGGACGGCGCGGAGGCCGTGGCGGGGGCGCTCTCACCGCCGGGCGGGCCCGCGACGCTGATTGTGCCCTCCGACACCGCCTGGAACGAGGCCTCCGGCCTGCATGCACCCGTAACCCCGCAGGCCTTTGAGCCCGTGGAGTCCAGGATCGTCGATCTGACGGCGCAGGCCCTGAAAAAGGCGCGCAATCCCGTGCTGCTGCTGGGTTCTTCCGCTGTGACGCCGGACGCGCTCGAGGCCGCCGGGCGCATCGCCGCCGCCACGGGCGCGCGCCTGATCCGGGACACCTTCATTTCCCGTATCGGCAGGGGCGCGGGCCGCATCACGCCGGAGGTTTTCTCCTACTTCCCCGAAAGCGCGCTCGATCAGTTGAAGGACTGCGACCTCATGGTGATCGCGGGCACGCGCCCGCCCATCGCCTTTTTCGCCTATCGCGACACGCCCGGCTCACTGGTGCCGGAAGGCTGCGAGACCGTGACCCTCGCCGGCGTCAAGGCCGATGCGCCCGGCGCTCTCGAGGCGCTGGCGGACGCGCTGAAAGCCCCCGCCGAGCCCGCGCAGCGCCAGAAGCTCGAAAAGCCGGGCCTCGCCTCGGGCAATGAACTGACCTCCGAAGCCGTGGGGCAGACCATCGCCCAGTTGCTCCCGGAGGGGACCATCGTCTCCGACGAGGGCACCACGGCGGGGATCTGGACGTCCATCGCCACCACCGGCGCGGAGGCCCATGAGTGGCTTCAGCTCACCGGCGGTGCCATCGGCCAGGGCCTGCCGCTGGCCGCGGGCGCGGCGCTTGCCTGTCCGGACCGCAAGGTGCTGTGCATTCACGGCGACGGCGGGGCCATGTACACGGTTCAGGCGCTGTGGACCATGGCGCGCGAAAAGCTGGACGTGGTGAACGTGATTTTCTCCAATCGCTCCTACGCCATCCTGTCGCTGGAACTGATGCGCGCGGACACAGGCAATGCCGGTCCCAAGGCGCTTTCCATGTTCGATCTGTCGAACCCGGAGATCACCTGGCCCAAGCTGGCCGAAAGCATGGGGGTGAACGCCTCCCGCGCCGAAACGGTGGACGATTTCAACCGTCAGCTTGCGGACGCCCTCAGGACCAAGGGCCCGCATCTCATCGAGGCGGTGGTGTAGGGCGCTTCCAGCGGCCCGGGGGCGGCGAACGGCGCAGCAGTTGCCTCAGCGTTCCGGATGCACGGTTTCCGGCAGCTTCACGATGGTGAAGCCGGGCACCGGGCGGTCTTCCCGGTAATCCGGGTGGTACATGTCCATATAGACGGTCTGAGGTTTCATCTCGTCCGAATCCGGACATTTGACCGTGTACCTGTCCATGATTGCGCCATAGGGGCCCGCTCCCGTGCCGCCGTCGCGGCTGAATTCAGGGCGTTTGCCGCCCGGGCATCTCAGCCGCGAGAGATAGAGCCGTTCCCCCTCGGGCATGTCGCAGCGCACCGGATTGTCCGCACTGCCCAGCTTGTGCTTGTTGATCTCCTCCCAGTCCGGGCGGACCTCCTTCGTGCCGGAAAAGATGTCGCGAACCGTGACGGTCTCCGGCTGCTCCGGCGCGTTCTGCGCGGTGGCGGGCACGCAGACGGCGAGCAAGACCGGAACGACAGACAGAAAACGCATGGTACGGCTCCCTCTCAACGCGTGGGCGGCTTGACCGTCCGCCAAATTTCCTCACACCGCTCATCCCTGCGAAAGCAGAGACCCAGTGCAAACATGCAATAAGGAAGTGGAGTCGACGCATAGCGATGGATATACGCCGGTCCCTGAGGTTTTTTCTGAAATAAATGTTCTGGATCCCCGCTTTCGCGGGGAAGAGCGGAGAATATATGGCTGGCAATGATTGGTCATTGCGAATCCTGTCTTCTACCGCCCCTTCGGCTTCAGCTTTCGCGCCAGGCGCGAGGAGAGGCGCGCCCCGTCGGATGACAGGCGCTTCATTTCGTGCCGCGCCTTCGCATCGCATTCGGGAAAGCGGTCGCGGGCGGCGTGATAGCCTTCGTTGAAGCGCCGGGTCATCTCCTTGCGCTCGGCCCTGGACGGCTCCTCGAGACGGAGCAGCTCCATCATGGCGTCACGCCAGACCATGTCCTCGTTGCCCACGCACAGATTGCGCATGTAATGCACCCGGCCCAGAATCTCGGCGAGTTCCTGGATTTGCTGGCCGAAGCGGTCGGGCTGTGCGGACGCGGGCGGGGAGAGGAATGCGCCCGCGAGCGCGGCGATCAAGAGCGGCCTGATGAAACGGCATCTCCACATGAAACCAGTCTACCCTGATTGGCCGCCCGCGGCCATGCGCCCCAGCCGCGCCATGACTTCCTCGGCCTCGGCCACCGTGCGGCGGACGATCTCCGCACAGGGCAGGACTTCGTGCACCGCGCCCGCCCCCTGGCCCATGGGCAGGCAGTCGCGGTTCTTGTCCAGCGGCTCCAGAATGCCGCCGATGCCGCCGATCACCTGTTCCTGATAGGAATGAATGGCCTGGTCGGGGAATTTCCGGATCGCCCCGGGCGTCGATTCCAGCTCCTGCACATAGTCGTTGTTCAGCACGCGCATGGGCTTGCCCGAATAGGCGCGGGTGACGGTGGTGTCCTCGATGCCCGCATCCACGATGGCCTGTTTGTAAACGCGGCCCGCATGGGCTTCCGTGGAGGCGATGAAGCGCGTGCCCATCCACACGGCCTGGGCGCCGAAGGCGAGCGACGCCGCGAGACCGCGCCCGTCCACGATGGAGCCCGCCGCAATCACCGGAACGTTCACCGCGTCCACGATCTGCGGGATCAGCGCCATGCCCGCAATGCGCCCCGTGTGGCCGCCCGCCTCCGTGCCCTGGGCGATGACGGCGTCCACGCCCGCTTCCTCCGCCTTCCTCGCATGGCGCACCGTGCCGCACATGCTCATGACCGTGAGCCCGGCGTCCTTCAACCGGCTCATGATGGGGGTGGGCACGCCCAGCCCCGAAACGAAAGTGCTCGCCCCCTCCTCGATGATGACGTCACAGGCCGCTTCGAGCGAGTCGGGCAGGGCTGTGAGTAGATCCACCCCGAAGGGCTTGTCCGTGAGTTCGCGCACCCGGCGCATCTGCGCGCGGATTTCCTCCGGCCCCGCGCTCGCCATGCCCAGACAGCCGAAGCCGCCCGCTTCGGAGACGGCGGCCGTCACTTCCGCGTAGGAAACGCCGCCCATGCCCGCCAGCAGAACGGGATGGTCGATCTTCAGCAAATCGCAGACGGGCGTGCGCAAACTCATTCATATCTCCACGCTCTGTATTACGGGTCACGGCCGCGGCCCATGGCCCCGCGGCGGTTACGGGCGTATGTTCGCCGCAAATCCACCCGCCATCAACTGACGCAAGGTGACCCCCATGCCGGAACTTCCCCTCTTTCAGGTCGATGCCTTCGCCGACCGGCTGTTCGCCGGAAATCCGGCCGCCGTCTGCCCTCTGGACGAATGGCTGGGCACGGAACAGATGCAGGCGATCGCGGCGGAGAACAATCTTTCCGAAACCGCCTTTTTCGCGCCCGCGCCCGGCCGGGGCGCCAATGCCTATGATTTGCGCTGGTTCACCCCCGCCGACGAGGTGGACCTGTGCGGCCATGCCACGCTGGCGAGCGCCTTCGTTCTGTTCACGGAACTGACGCCGGAAGCGAACGAAATCAGTTTTTCCACGCGCAGCGGCGAATTGATCGTCACAAGGGACGATGAAGACCGCATGCTGTCGATGGACTTCCCCGTCCGGCCGCTCAAATCCCTTGAACGGGCGGCGGAGGCGGCCGACGAGCTGGGGCGGGTACTGGGCGTGGCGCCGCGCGACATTCTGCGGGCGTCCTATCTGATGGGCCTTTATGACAGCGAGGGGGACGTGCGCAGCCTGGCGC
>JBKHIN010000129.1:0-7582 GCA_046538635.1 Alphaproteobacteria bacterium | reverse complement strand
GGATTCGGGCGGCGCAGGGCGGCCTCCCGCATGGCCAGGATCTCCGGCGCGCCGGCGAAGACGTCCAGTCCGTCGATACTGCGCTGAAGGCCGGCATAGGCGGTCCGATGTTCGGGTGCGGCCGCCTGCCAGTCCCGGAAGCGGCGTTCGTCGTCCGGCGTGCGCTCGTCGGAACGCATGCGCACGAACCACGCCCCGGCTTCCGCGCCGAGAGTGCGTTTCTCTCTGGATTGACTCCTGTCGCCGGCCATCACACTTCCCCGGCGCCCGTTCCACAGACCCTTGAACCGCCCTGAGCAGGCAGCACGGCGGACCGGCGCCGGTAACCCCGCACTCGACCCTTCATAACCGTGGAACCGGGCAGACCGATGCTGCAATCGGACACCTTCGTTTACGAGTAAAAACACTTACCACGGTTGTTTTTGCAGGCAAACCATGTGGAGCGGCCGGCCGCTTGCAACTTTCGCCTTGTTGCATATTTCGCACTTTTTAAGTGCGTAATGTGCATTCGGGACACGTTACTCTCAAAGGTTGTCCGCGGTTGCACCGGGCTTCAGGAAATAAGGAGAGATGGGAGAAGCGGCCGGCCGTTCCACCGGTTCCGGGCTCAGGGGCGGTCCCCGCGCTTACGGCTTCAGTTCAATGACCCCGCGCCGCGCAAACGCGCGGTGACGTTGCCGTGACCGTCGCGGATGGCGGTAACGTCGTGTCCGGCGGCGCGCATATACTGGACCAGCAGTTCCGGCCGGCCGGTCTTGAACTGCCCGGTGACGAGCAGGCGCTTCAGCCGGGGATCGGAGCGGTCCACCCGCAGCTTGCGGCCCGAATGCCTGTTCATGTCGTCGATCACGTCGAGGAGCGGCTTGTCCACGACATAGATCCGCCCTTTCCGCCAGGAGACGGCGCGCTCGGCGTTGACTTCCTGCACGTCCGAAAGCCCCGCCCTGTCATAGGCGATCTGCTCGCCGGAGGCCAGGCGGCGCATGCGGGGGCCCGCTTTTGGCATTTTCAGGGCCTCTACCTCCACGCTGCCGTCGACCAGGACGACCACCACTTCGCCGTTCTTCTTGTAAACGTCGAACTGTGTGCCCAGCGCCGTCACCGTGCCGCTGCCGGCGCGCACCCGGAAGGGGCGGGCGGGATCGTGAGCGACGCTGAAATAGGCCTCGCCCCGGGACAGGATGACCAGGCGTTCGCTGTCCGAATAGCGCACCTTGATGCGGCTGCCCGAGGCCAGGGTCACCTTGGAATCGTCAGGCAGGGTGTAGTCGGAGCGCTGGCCTCCGGCCGTCTGGTAGGTCTGTTCGGATACGCCGTCGCCGCTGATCAGCGGCCCCAGGCCGAGCCCCGCGGCCGTGACCATGACGGCCACCGCGGCGGCCGCCGCGACGTTCCGGACCGCCCGCACCCTTGCGCCGCCCGCAGTCTTCGGCGCCAGTCCGCCGCGGCCTGCGCGGCGCCCGGCACGGCCCAGGAAGCCCGTCCGCGGACGAAGCGCCTGCTGGCGCATCACCTGCAATCCCGGCAGCGATTCGAGGTCTCCGGCCGTGTCCCACACCGATTCGATCTGGGCATAGACCGCCTCGTGGCTTTCGTCCTCCGCCAGCCAGTCCCGGAAGCGGCGCTCGTCCTCCGGCGTCTTGTCGGCCCCGCGCCTGCGCACGAACCAGGCAATCGCCACCATGGCGGCCCGGCGCCGCGCGGCGTCGGCATTTTTGTCGGTCCCGGCCATCAGCGATCCTCCAGATGCTGGTGAAGCCGGGAAATCGCCTTCATCATGTGTTTTTCCACCGCACTCGTACTGATGCCCAGATGTTCCGCGATGCCGCTGTAGGTCATGCCCTCGAACCGGTGAAGGATGAACACGTTCCTCTGGCGGGTCGTGAGGGCCTTGAGAACGTTCAGGACTCCCTCGAGGGATTGCTTGCCCTCCAGCACGCGGTCGGGCCCGGCCGTCCCCGCGGCCAGCCGGCTGTCGTCGACGCTGACGTGATCCCGGGTGCGCCGTGTCTGCGACCGCCTTGCATTGTCCCTGAGCAGGTTCGCCGCGGTCTGGAACAGAAACGCCTCGGGTTCGCGGATGCCGTCCACGCCGTCCATGCGGGTGATCCGCACATAGACTTCCTGTGTCAGGTCCTCCGCTTCGGCGGAGCTGGCGCCCCGCTTGACGAAAAAGCGCCGCAGGGGCTCGCCGTAGCGCCGCGCCCAGTCCTCGATGACGATGTTCGCGGCGGGCGCGCCGTTCAGCGCTTCGGCCCCGTTCAGGGGCTTCGTGCCGTTGAGAGCCCCGGTTCCGTTCAGGCCGGCGGACCCGTTCAGGCCTTGCGCGCCATTCAGGCCGGCCGTGCCGTTCGCGGCGGTGCCGTTGAGCGCCTTTGCACCGTTCAGGCTGTCCGCGCCGTTCAGGCCTTCCGGATCATGCGCGGAAGCCGTGCCATCACCGGCCGCCGGACCGCCCGGGCGCCTCCGCTCCTCCTCCGTTTTGTCCCTGCCTGTGGTCATTTGGCCCTGATACGCGGAATACTTCAAACACGCGGAGGTCAGCAGACACCCTCCTTACGGGTTTACACAGGATACGGCGCACGCGCAAACCACAACTGTGGGAGAGGCTTCAAGATCGCGCCGCTGTTGTAAATGCGCACGCGGACGGCGTGCGCCATCGGGAAATTCAGGCGCGCCGGGTGCACGGGAGGCGGCGGCGGCGCAACAGCTTCATCTCCTCGCAATTGCCCGAACGCTGCATCAGCCCGCCCTGCGTGTCCGGCACGCTGGCGATAACCGGCCGGCCTTGCCGGCACAGCGCCGGTGGCGGGCCGGGGCGGCGCCGTTCCGGCTGGTCCCCGTTCCCTCCTTCCCTGTCGACTTTTAACCGGAAATCCCGTAACTCCGTCGCTGAAGGCTTCAACAGGGCGCCCGGGATCACGCAGCCGTCATGGCCGGTTCGATGAGCACAGAGGCTCGCTTCCAGATACAGGACTGGGACTGCGATTGCGGAAATGCCTCCGTCCTGTTCCACTACAAGTGTTCCGAGTACGGCCCGTTCACCGAAAGCGTCCGCTTCCCGGCGGAATTCCGGCCGGGCTTTCGCGAGTTCTGCGAAAGGCACCGGGGAATCATCGGCGTGGCGCACCGCATTCTGGGCGTCAGCTATTACAAGGCCGCCGCGGCGCCGCGCATTCACGTAAAGCAGGACCTTACCGGCCCGGCCGAACTGGAGGCCCTGCGCGCGCTCTACAGCAAGGGGCTGGGCGAGTTCTATTACCGCAATGGCCTGCCCTTCCCGCCGCAACAGCAATGGGTGACCACGGACCGCTATTCCGGGCACGCTGCCGGAGGCCGGGCGGACGAGGGCATCGCGCTTCAGGCGTTCGGCGGGGGCAAGGAATCCCAGGTGGTCCGGCACCTTCTCGCCGGCAGTACACGGAAGGTCCATCTCGCCGGCGTATCGCTGACGGAGGAAACGGCGAAGGTGATCGCCTCCACCACGTCCGAACCCGTCCTCGACCTGCGGCGGCGGCTCGATCCCGCGCTGATCGAGGCCAACCGGGCGGGCGCCCTCAACGGACATGTGCCCGTGACCGCGATCAATTCCGCCGTTCTGGCGATGCTCGCGGGCCTTCTCAACGCCTCCTGGCTGGTCTTCGGCAACGAGGCGGCGGCAGAAGAGCCGACGCTCAGCACAGGCACGGCCCGGATCAATCATCAGTACAGCAAGACCCTGGAATGGGAGAAACTGTTCGCGGCGGTGACCGCGGAAGCGATGCCGGAAGGCTTCCGCTATTTCTCGCTGCTGCGGCCGGTTTCCGAACTGTGGATCGCCCGCGCCCTGGCCGGGAACCGCGACGCGCTGGCCGCCTTCCGGAGCTGTAACCGGAATTTCCGTCAGGACCCGGCGCATCATCCCGGCGCAAGGCGCTGGTGCGGCAAATGCGCGAAATGCGCCTTCACCGCCCTCACCCTCGCGCCGTTCCTGGAGCCCGAACGGTCTCTCGACGTGTTCGGCTCCCAAATGCTCGACGATCCCGCGCTTCTGGACGAATACCGGGCCATTGCCGGGCTCACGGACCAGAAGCCGTGGGACTGCGTCGGCTCGGTCAGGGAGGCAAGAGCCGTCTTTGCCCGGCTGGGCGCCGACCCGCGCTGGAAGGACTGCGCCAATGTGCGGGAAATCATCCGGGAACTTCCGCCTTCGCACGATCCCGAGGCACTGAGCCGGGACTTCGAGGCGGCCGTCACGGGCAGCGGCCCCCACAACCTGCCGCCCGGGGCCCGCGCCCTGCTGGAACGAAACGGTTTGCATACGCCATGAAGACCGTCATCATATGCGGCCTTGGACGGGAGGGCGAAGCGGCGCTGGACTATCTTCAGGCGAACCATCCGGAAACGGACATCATCGCCAGTGAGGACCGGGAAGAGGTGCGCCGCCGCGTTGCGCAGGCATGGGCCGGCAAACCGCACCGCATCGTCTGGACGGCACGGGAGCGGCTGCTCGGCGAATTTCTTCCGGCCGCCGCGCCGGAAGCAACCCTGCTCCTCCGCTCCCCGGGCATCCCGCCGGAAAACCCCGTTATCGCCGCGGCCCGGGAGAGAAACATCCGCACCACCACCTTCACCGGCTTCTGGGCGGAGGAACACGCAAGCCGCGTTCCGGCCACGGTCACCGGAACCAAGGGCAAGAGCACGACCACCACGCTGGCCGCCGCCATTCTCTCCGGCGCCGGAACGGACACCGCCGCCTCGGGCAATATCGGCCTGATCCCGTCCGAGATCGGGGACGTGGGAACCCATGTCCTGCTGGAACTCTCCTCCTATCAGCTTGTCGATTTTCCGGCGGCCGCGCCCGTCCACGCCATTACCAATCTGTACCGGGACCATCTCGACTGGCATGGCGGTTTCGAGGCCTATGCGAAGGCCAAGGCCGCCCCGGCCATCGCCGATCCCGGCATCGCCACCCTCCTGCGCCGGGCGGACCGGGAGCATCTCTCGAAATGGATCGAACGCCCGCTATTCGTTGAGGACATCGTGCATCTGGACGGCGCGAACATCCGCATCCGGCATGCGGAGCGGAGCGTGACGTTCGAAGCGCCGGAATGGCTGCGCGTCAAATTGGAGCAAAGCGCCATCGTCCGGGAAAACGCGCGAATGGCGCTTGCCATCGCCACCCTCGTGCACGGCGCGCCGGACGAGGCCCTGGGCCAAAGCTTCGTCGCCGCCCTGTCGCAGGACGTGCAGCTTCCCTCGCGCTGCGAACCGGCGGGCGATTTCGCCGGCCGGACGTGGATCGACGATGCGCTGGCCACCATACCGGAGGCCACGCTGGCGGCGCTGCGCTCGGTCCCGGCGCCGGAAGTGCGGCTGATCGCCGGCGGCAAGGACCGTGGACAGAATTTCAGGGAACTGTCGGATTACCTGAACAGGCATGCCGTCCGTATTACCGTCCACGCCTACGGCCCCACGGCGGAACGGCTCGCCGCAACGGTGCGCAACATCCGCCTCGCGGACTCCCTCGAAGACGCATTGCGGCAGGCCTTGAAGGAAAGCGCGCCCGGCGCCGTCCTGCTGTTCTCCCCCGCTGCCGCCTCGTTTGAGCCGGACACGACCTATGTGGAGCGGAGCCGCAGATTTCGCGAGTTTGCACGAAACGCCGGGGGCTGATTATTCTGCGGCGGGCATCGCTGCCCTCAGCGGGAACAAAACCAGCCCTCCCACCCGGTCGCTCTACCGCAACCGGCCGGGCGAGAGCGCGGCCTTCAGGCCGGCCGGGACGCCCTTGCCGTTCACCAGAGCGGTTCCGAAGCGCTGCAGGCCGGGGGCGATCTGGAAGCCGTAGCCGCCCTGGCCCGCATACCAGAAGAAATTCTGCGCCAGCGGATCGAAGCCCACCACCGGCACCCGGTCGGGCGCGAAGGTGCGCAAACCGGACCATTTGTGCAGTACCCTGGGCACGGTCAGGGTGGTGGCCTTCTCAAAGCGGTCTACCGCTATCGCGATATCGATTTCCTCGGGCTGGGCGTCGGTGGGCGCGGACGGTGTTTCATCCGCGGGCGAAAGAAGAATGTTCCCCGCTTCCGGCCGGAAATAGAATTCCTCGTCCAGATCGATCACGAAGGGCATGTCCTCCACGTCGAGCCCCTCCGCAGGCGGAACGATGCAGGCGGTGCGCCGTTTGGGCGCAAGGCCGAGGGGCGGCAGCCCCGCCAGGCGCGCCACCTCGTCGGCCCATGCGCCCGCCGCGTTGACGATCATCTTTGCCCTGACGGCATCGCCTGTTTCCGGGCGAATCTCCCACACGCCGCCTTCCCGGCGGATTTCGGCAACCCGGAAATTGAAACGGATTTCACCGCCCCCCGCCCGGACCTGCCGGGCATAGCCCATCAGGATTTCATTCGTGTCCAGATCGCCGCCCCGGATATCCACAATGGCGCAATCCACGTAACCGGGACGGAAGAACGGATAGTCCGACAGGACATCGTCCCCCTCCAGGAACACGGAGTCGCCGCGCAGCCCCTCATATTTTTCGAGAAGAGCCTCGCGCTGGTCCTCACGGGCGATCACCATGCGGCCGCGGACCTTCAGCAGTTCGTGCTCGGAGAATTCGGGCGGCGGATCGAGAAAGAAATCCACCCCGTCCGCCGTCAGCCGGACGATCAGGTCGTTGCCGTAAATCATGGACAGCGTCGCCGCCGAGCGGCCCGAGGCATGGTATCCCGCCGCCGCTTCCGCTTCGAGCACCGTCAGCTTGCGTCCGTCGCGGACCAGGCCCGCCGCAATCGAAAGCCCTGCAACGCCCCCTCCGATAACCGCGACATCCAGCACCATGAGCAACTCCACTGCCTTGAAGACGATCCGGCGTTCAGCGCAGCCGGGCCCGGCCCTCCGCCGGGCAAAGGCGCGGGGCCCGCCCGGAAAACCGGGCACCGCGCCATCAAGAGGCGTCAAGGCGCTCTCCCTTGTCAAGTGAGCAGGCGCCGTTCGCGTGATTATTCGGCCAGGATGGCCTATACTCGCCGGTCAGGCTCGCTCTTTTGGTTGTCCTTGTGCGGACAAACAGGGAGGTAGCCATGACCCGCCTTACTGCCACCGCCATTCTGGCCGCCGCCATCGTGCCGGCAGGCGGCCTGACCTTGTTTCACGGCGCCATCGCGGCTTCGGGGAGCGGCCCCGACAGGAATGAACACGAACGCAGGACAAGGCCCGCGCCGAGTCTGAGACATGCCCATTGCGCCCGTCATTTCGTGGGCAATGTGGGGCGTTTCAATCGATACGATCCGAGGATGCATCGCCAGAGTCAGCGAGATGCGACGGAGCCCTATGTCTGCAGTTTTGTGACCAGGATCGTCTGCAAGACGGGCATGATCGCGGACCGGCCGGCCATGACGGTGAACCATGACGGGACAATCACCATCCGCTATGGCTGCCGCAAACCGTAGCCCGGCCGGTCTGCCCCCGGCAAAGGGCGATGAGCGGAGAGCATGAACGGCAGGGTGAACGCACCTTGCGATACGCCGTTCTTGCCGGGAATTACGGGCGGAAAAATGGTCGGAGCGGCCGGATTTGAACCGACGACCCCTTCACCCCCAGT
>JBKHIN010000128.1:0-7591 GCA_046538635.1 Alphaproteobacteria bacterium | reverse complement strand
GAGCGGGTCCGCACAGGAGGTGAGGAGCGGAGGATCGGAACGGCCGGCGACCGAACTCCCCGGATGCCTGTGAGGGGGATGAATACGCATCCTCGGCACCCGCCGGCAGGCCGCACTGCCCCCCGCTCCCCGCCGGACGGACCTACGCACCCAACGACTCAGGGAAGCGTCCGCCCGGCTACACGGTCACATTCGGTTACGCTGACGCCGCTCGGAAAACCGCAAGACCAACGGCCTCAAGCGGGAACACGAACAATCAATTCGGGAAACGCTCAAACCTGGATGCCAGCGAAGTGTAGCGCCACAACCGGGAAACGGGCAGTCAGAGTTGTCACGCCATCTCCGCTACACCCGCATCCTAGGCAAAGAATGTGGCGGGATTTCAACCATCAAGTGATAATTTCGCCGTGCTTCGTGATGCCAGACGGCAACATTGGGGGACCGGGCAAATGACCATACAATATATGGAAATCAGTACAGGGAGGTGACATGCGCAGCAGCGGCGGATGGGACCCGGACGTCCTCGACTACGTCCTTCGGACAGGCGTGCGGGAACACGAGGTTCTGAGACGGTGCCGCGAGGACACGGCCCGGGACCAGCCCCTGGCGGTGATGCAGATTTCGCCCGAGCAGGGCGCATTCATGGGCCTGCTGACGAACCTGCTGGATGTGCAACGCTATCTGGAGGTGGGCGTCTTCACCGGGTACAGCGCGCTTTCGGTCGCTCTGGAAATGGGGCCGGCGGGGCGCGTCACGGCGTGCGACATCAGTGAAGAGTTTCTCGGAATCGCCCGGGGTTATTGGAAGGAGGCCGGTGTCTCCGGCCGGATCGAAAGCCGGGCCGGCCCGGCGGCGGACACGCTGGCGGAATTGCTCGAGGCGGGCGCGGCGGACAGCTACGACATGGCTTTCGTGGACGCCGACAAGACCGGCTATGACACCTATTACGAACAGTGCCTGAAACTGGTGCGCCCGGGCGGGCTGATCCTGTTCGACAATGTGCTGTGGTCGGGCGCAGTGGCGGACGCCTCGAAGACCGACGAGAACACGCAAGCGCTGCGGGCGCTGAACGAAAAGCTCCACGGCGACGCGCGGATCGATTACTGCCTGCTGCCCGCCTGCGACGGAATCGGCATGTGCAGAAGGCGGTGATGGGTTCCGACCTGTTTCGGAGCGTGGTGCCGACCTTGATTAGCTAATGTTAGCTAGCTGACAGTTTAGCAGTAAACTCTCTCTGAAACCGTGCATTTCAGGCAGTCATCTGCCTCTGATTTCGATCATCGACCCGGTTTGACGCTCCAGACTGATTGCCAAGAGTTGTTGACGATCATTTGACTCCAAATTCGATCGTCGAGTCAGTTTGACGCTCCAGACTGATTCCTCAAAATTCGTTGACGATCAAATTTGTATAAATATGATCGCCAAAAGCTTGTCGGTTGAATCACGGCGGAGAAAACGCATGCAGGACCGGGTTAACAAACCGGACTTTTCCACTGCCGTTGATTACCACTATGGCGGCTTCCCGCCTGAGAACGTTGATACCGCCCGCTTAATGGACCCACTCGCGGAGGCGGCAGCTGCCATTGCACGTTATGACCAAATGCTGAAGGGGCTGCACAACAGTGAATTGCTTCTGGCGCCCCTTCAGAGACAGGAAGCGGTCATATCCTCGCGCATGGAGGGAACCGTCAGTACACTTGACGAGGTTCTCGAATATGAGGCTGATCGTGAAGATGGCGACATGCCAGCATCCGCCACCTTTCGTCAGGAAGCCATTGAAGTACATCTATACGCGCAGGCGCTGCGCCTGGCGCAGAAGAGGATGCAGGAAGGTGCGCCTCTTTCGAGCTTCCTGATAAAGCAGGCCCACGAGACATTACTGTCCTGGGGACGCGGAGCGGGGACAAGCGCCGGGCAGTTCAAGACAAGGCAAAACTATCTTGCTGATCCGGTCAGGAGAAAGATCCTGTTCGTTCCCATAGCTCCGGAGTTTCTTAACGATGGTATGGAAAGCCTGATCAAGTATATGAACGACACCACAAGGGAAGTCCATGTACGCACTGCCGTCTCACATTGTGAGTTCGAGGCGCTGCATCCATTTGAAGATGGCAATGGACGGATCGGCCGAATGCTGATTACGCTAATGTTGTGGCATTACAAGGTGATCTCGGCCCCGCATTTCTACGTCAGCGCCTATTTTGAACAAAACCGCGATGAATATATTGATCGCATGCGCGAAGTTTCTCGAACGAAGGAATGGACGGACTGGATCGCGTTTTTCCTGCATGCCCTGCAGTATCAAGCCAATGAGAACCTGCGCACGGCGGAGCGGATCAGAAACCTATACGAAATCATGAAACAGGAGACTCATAAGATTTACCCCACAAAGTGGAGCACAATGGTTCTGGACTTCCTGTTTTCGAGGCCGATATTTCGCAGCGATGTATTTCCGGAGAAAACGGGGATTCCGCCACCGACGGCCGGCAAGATCCGGCGCGCATTGGTGGACAACAAAATGTTGAGGACGATCAGGCCAGCTTCAGGCCGAAGGCCGGCCCTTTACAGCTTTGAACCGCTGCTACGCATCCTCCGTGTTTGAGCGACTCGCATGGATCGAAGCCCGATAGCACTTGCCCTGTGCGGCGCGCTGCGCGAGACTGAGCCGATGACATTCGAGGAGTCCGAACCGGGAGAACCCGAGCCGCGATATGCGGTCCGGTCCCCGGTTGCCTTTTTCGACCGGCATGAACTGGACGCCATTCTCTCCGTGTACGGCAAAATGGTAGCGCTGGGCGAATGGCGCGACTATGCCATCGGCGGCGGAAGGGAGACGGCCGTGTTCTCCGTCTACCGCCGGACCAGCGAACTGCCGCTCTACCGCATCGAGAAGCGTCCCAGGGCGGCGCGGCGGCAGGGCATGTACGCCGTGCTCGGCATGAGCGGCCAGATCCTCAAGCGCGGTCATGATCTGCGGCACGTCTTGCGGGTTTTCGACCGCAAGCTCTGGCGCGTGATCGGAGATTGAGGGGCCGGGAAAGCGTCAATCCGCCGGAACGGGCGAGGGCCGGCGCATGAGGCGAAGTGCCTGCTGCAGACGCCGTTTCGCGCCCGCGCCATAGATGCGCGGCTGGTTGCCCCGCGCCACGGTGCCCGCGGCGCGCATGTAACGGTGCGAGCGCAGCAGAATGTCCATCCAGGTCTGATGCAGAATATCCCGCTGGGCATGGCTGCCGCCCAGCAGGTGAACGTGCGTCATGACGGGCTTGAGCAGCGTATAGGCCGTGTCGTAGTCGCCGCGCGCATGGGCGGCGATTCCCCGCACCACCGGCGCCGCGGCTTCTCCCCAGACCCGGCGCATGGCCGGTGCGGCATGCCGGGCATGGCGGGCGAGCGAGGCGATGAAGGCGTCGGCCGCCGCGTGGTGGCCGCCGCGCACGAGGGCGTAGACGTAGTGCATGTCCAGAAAGGGCTGGATGTGCTCGCAGCCGCGCTCCAGCACTTTTTCGGCGACGGGAGCCCAGCGCTCGCCCACATCGACGCCGCGCAGTTCCAGCCGCCACAGGGTCGAGATGGCGCCGATCTGTTCCTGGCCGAATTCCGGGAAAATGCCCCACAGATGCCGGTCGAAAATATCGAGGGCGCCTTCCGGGTCCTTCCGGTCGATATGGAACAGCCCAACATGCCACCAATTGTGGTGGCGGATGAATTTGCCCTTGCCCTCCCAGGTGCCGCTGATGCCGCGCATGAAGGCGATGCCTTCATCGACCCGGCCTTCCGTATCCATGACATGGGCGAGCGCATGGTGCGCCCACGGGTCGGCGCGTTCCACCTCGACGGCGAAGCGCGCGGCGTTCTCCGCTTCCGTCAGGCGGCCGCACTGTTCCAGCCCGAAGGCGTGCATGCCGTGCACATAGGGCGTGCCGCAGTGCACCGGCAGCACGGCTTCCGCGAGGCGCAGGATGCCCTCGCTGTCGCCCATGTTGAAACAGTGATACTGGCCCCATTTCGCCGACACGACGTCCTGCGGCCAGCGGCGGGCGATGCGCTCATAGAGCCGGGCGGCGCCCGGGTAATCGCCGTCCAGCCAGGCGCGCACGGCGCGGATGGCATGTTGCTCGCGTTCGTCCGAGAAGCGGGAGGCCGCCTCGGCGCGGCGCAGATAGGTTCGCGCGTGGCGTTTTCCCTTGCCGGATTCGGCAGCCAGATGGACGGAGGCCGCCAGATGGTTGAGCGACGGACTGTCCGGATCGCGGTCGGCGGCACCGAGAATGTCGGGAAGGCCGGGGCCGTAGCCCAGAAATTCGTCCGCAAAACGATCGATGGCCCTCACCGACTCGGCGGCCCCGGTAACGACGCGATTGCCGAATTTATCCCGCATCATGATGTGAACACGTTCCCATCCCGCGACCGACAATTTACATTCGACTCACGGGAATACACAGGGAAGCAAGCGCCTGTCCATGATCATCCGGACTGACGGCGGAAAGCCGCGGCCTCCCGCCGCCGGGGGCGGCCTGCGAACGGTCAGCTTTGCAGCAACCCGTATCCATTCCCTGTACGAATGCAGGGAAAGCGGGGCGCCTCAGTAGATGCAGGTGTCCTCAAGCGTGTCGTAATCGGTGACGTTGCCGTTGTAGCAGTTGACTTTCAGCTTCGCCTGGCACCAGCGCGGCCCTTCCTTCACCAGCGTCTGGGCGCGGTATTCCTTGCCGCTCGATGTGGCGAAGGGGCCGTGAATGTTCTCCAGCTTGAGATAGCCGTACCCGCCCGATTTCAGCTTCTGATGCACGGCGGTTTTGGACAGGCATTGAAGCTGAATCTTCGGCGCCCTGCGAATCGCGCTGGTGTCCGGGGTCACGCGCGCGGCCTCGCGGGCCGACTGCACGCTCAGGATCTTGCCGCTGCAGCGCTCCACCTTGAGAACCTGTTTGCGGGAATGCCGCACGGCCGTAATGAGGTAGGCGGAGCGTTGGCGCTTCATGTCCTTGCGCGCGGCGCGGTAGCCCTTCTTGCGCAGTTGAGCGAGAATTTGAGTCTTGCTCAGGCATTTCTGCAGGACCGGCGGGCGATGGACCTCCGGCTTGATCTTCGTGTCGGCTTCCGCGTCTGCAACGATCGGCGCCCAGACGGCAACGGCGATCAGCGTAAGCGTTCTCAGATTCATGTCCGCGCTCTCCGGTTGCTTTCACCGGGGCCGAGAATGGCAGACGGAAGCTGAACGGCAGCCGAAAACATCGTTCATGTTCGCGACAGCCCGGCCACGGAAAAGGCCGGAGCCTTTAGGGCCCCGGCCTTGATGTATTCCATTATCGGCGGGCTTACTCGCGTTCGCCCAGCAGCGCCATCAGGAAGAAGAACATGTTGATGAAGTCCAGATAGAGCCGCAGCGCGCCCATGATGGACACCCGCTGCACCACTTCGTGGCCTTCCTTGTCCACGCCGCCCAGATAGATGTTCTTCAGGTTCTGCGTGTCATAGGCGGTCAGCCCGGCGAAAATGCCCACGCCGAGGATGGAGATCACCCAGTGAAGGGTGGAGGAGCCGAGGAAGATATTGACCACCATCGCGATGATCAGCCCGATCACGCCCATGATCAGGAAGGAGCCCCAGCCCGAAAGGTCCTTCTTGGTGGTGTAGCCCCACAGGCTCAGACCCGCGAAGGAGGCGGCCGTAATGAAGAATACGCGCGCCACGCTCTCTTCCGTATAGTTGAACAGAAGATTGGCCACTGAGACGCCGATCAGCGCCGCGAACGCCCAGAACCACATCTGGGCCGCGCCCACGCTCATTTTGTGCATGCGAGCGGAAAGGTAGAACACGATCCCCAGCGGGGCGATCACGGCGATCCAGCCGACCATGTTCAGCGTCTCCCGCGGGCCGTATTGGGTCGGCACCGTGTTGAAGAAAATGTCCTTCAGGCCGAAATTGGTGATCGCCAGCGCCGCGATGCCGGTCACCGCCAGCGCCATCATCATATAGTTGTAGATGCCCAGCATGTAGGAGCGCAGGCCTTCGTCAATCTCCTGCGCCCGTGCGCCGGTTTGCGCGCGATAGGTGTTCTGATCCAGGTTGGACATCGGTCCCTTCCCCTTTGCGATAACGAACAGAGAATTCTCACGGAATATTGGCGAAATCGGCCCCGGCTTCAACCACAACCGGAACCGGGAGATTCCTTTCTCAAGGGCTTTATCCCGCCCGCAACACGGGCGCGGCCTTGCGCCCCAGCACCCGCCAGGTGCCGATCAGGCCCATGAGCACGGTAATCGCTGCCGCCACGCCCGCCGTAACGAAGGCGGGTTCGGGCAGGAACAGCCAGGGCGCTTCCATCACCTGGGTAATCACCACCCAGGCCGCCAGCGTGCCCGCGCCCGCGGCCAGCAGGGCGGTGGCGAGCCCCAGAATGGCGTATTCCAGCAGATAGGCGGTTAAGATGCGCCCGCGCGTGGCTCCCAGCACCTTGAACATGACGGCGTCATAGACCCGCTGCCGGTGGCCCGCCGCCATCGCGCCCGCGAGCACGAAAATGCCCGCCAGAATGGTCACGCCGCTGGCGCCGCGCACGGCGAGCCCCAAACTTTCCAGCCGCGCGTTCAGCGTCTCCAGCACTTCCTTGACGCGCACGGCAGTGACATTGGGAAAGGCGTCCGTCACCGCGCGGTAGAGCTTCTCCTCCGCCGCATCCTTCACCCGCACCGCCGCCACATGCATGTGAGGTACGGTTTCCAGCAAGCCGGGCGAGAGCACGAACCAATAATAGATGCCCACCGTGCTCTCGGCCCGCTCGCGTGTGGAGGCGAGGCGCGTCTCGAAATTGCGGCCCATGATGTTGATGGTGATCGTGTCGCCCACCGAAACGCCGAAGGCGTCCGCCAGATCGGCGTCCATCGAGAGCAGGGGCGGGCCCGAATAATCCTCCCCCCACCATTCGCCCGCAACCACGGTCGAGTTGGGCGGCAGCGGCCCCGAATAGCTGATCGACGTGTCGCCCCGCACCGCCCAGCGGCCGCCGGGCTCTACTTCCGCTTCGTCCGAGGGCACGCCCTTGATGCGTACGATCCGTCCGCGGACCGAGGGAACGCGCTCGGAGGAAATCACGCCGTCGATGCCTGTGACCAGTTCATCGAATTCCTCAGTCTGGTCCCGCGTGCCTGAAGGGTCGTACTGGATATCCACGAAAAAGAACGAGGGCGCGCGGTCGGGGATCTGCTCGTCGAGCTGGCGGGCGAAATTGCCGTCGATCAGCACCACGGTGACAAGCAGCGTCAGCCCCAGCCCCAGCGCCAGCACCACCCCGCCCGTGGGCGCCCCCGGCCGGTAGAGATTGGCCAGCGCGATGCGCAGCTCCGAAATCGGCGGCCGTCCGGCGGCGCGCGCCAGGCGCATCAGCAGCCCCGCCAGCCCCCGCAGCGCCAGCACCGAAAGCGCCGCAGCCACCAGAAAGCCCGCCGAGAAAATGCGGTTCTCCGTAAACGTCACCGCCAGCACCGCCAGCAGGACGAGGGCCGAAGCCGCCAGCGCCACATAGGCGGGCCGCGGCCACCGGCGTTCCTTCTCCACCAGGTCGCGGAACAGGGCGGCGGCGGGGATCTCC